>JAKSAU010001194.1 GCA_022361535.1 Desulfobacterales bacterium | reverse complement strand
TGAAAAAGGCAGGTGTGTGATGACAGCAACTGTTTTGCCCTATGCATTTGACGAAGGCTTGATTCAGCAGGCAAAAACGTCGATCGAACCTGTTGCCGGTATTTACCCGTTTGGATCAAAAGCTGTCGTGGCAGGCCGCGGCAGTGACCTTGATCAGGAAGTCCATCTGGACAGGGCACAAGAAGACAATCTGCCCATATACCGGCGCAGGGGAGGTGGGTGTACTGTGTTCCTTGATCCGGGCAACTTGATTGTTTCCATAGCCTTTCCAGCTGATGGGTTTGGCGGTATACAAGGATTATTTGACAAGGCGTCAGACTGGCTCATCAAGGGATTTCAAACGTTAGGGTTTTCCGGGATTTATCAGGACGGGATATCAGATCTGGTTAAAGATGACCGGAAAATAGGCGGTTCCTGTTTTTACCGGGCAAAAGGTATCGCATATTATTCTGCGTCCATACTTGTTGCTCCTGATCTTGACGGTATGGAGTGGTATCTTGCACATCCTCCACGGGAACCTGTTTATCGTCGCGGACGTTCCCATAAAGAATTTGTATCAGGCCTTGATCTATGGTTCCCAGGCATCAGTGTCGGCAAACTTTGCCGAGCCCTTAGAATGGTGCTTGAACCTGGGAGTATGAAGCAGGTTGCCTGATCCGGTCCTTATCCATTTCCAGATTATTCTTGCCCTGCATCCCAGCCTCCATGGCTTCTAAGATCAGCGATTATTTTTTCAGCTTCGTCCATCAGTCCGAGTTTGTCCACCTTTGTTGACCTTGTCAGGGGAAACTCTTTATCACTGGGCCAGACTGCCACATGTGCCGGACGCTTGTATGCGGCAATTGACTTGCAATGAACCATGACATCTTCCGGTGTTATGTCCACGCCGGGCTCGGGCCGGACAAAGGCAAAGATTCCTTCATCAAACAACGTGTGCTTCATTCCGATTACTTCGGCTGTCTCAACACCTGATAACCCTGCAATGTGTTCCTCTACTTCTACGGGGAATACATTATATCCTTTTTGCTTGATGACGAATTTTTTCCGGCCTGACAGGTATAACGCCTTATAGCCGTCCATGGGTTTAAAATAACCCATGTCACCAGTGTACAGGATGCCTTCCTTTGAAATGGCAGAGGCGGTTGCCTCTGGCTGATCATAATATCCCAGGAACACAATGGGCGGGTGATAGCAGATTTCACCGACCTCATTATCAGATAATTCTTTACCAGCGGTACCGTCTTGGTTCATGGGTTCGCGGATACTGATTTTTGCCAGATCGTCAAATGCTCTTCCCACCTGGCCTGCCATCTCTTCAATGGAGATATCAGGCGGGGTAAATGTGCCAAACCCGGCATTTTCCGTCATACCGATACCAGTACCGAATTTGGGTGCCATTGCAGCCATTCGTTTAAGGAAGCCTGTATCCACTGATGACCCGCCATAAGCAACAAATTCAAGGCTGGACAGATCATAGGTATCATACTCAGGCAGGTTCCATAGCATGCG
>JAKSAU010000495.1 GCA_022361535.1 Desulfobacterales bacterium | reverse complement strand
CAATAAAACCTCGAATATTTTCAAGAAACAGTTCAACTTCCTGTTCACTATATGCTGAATAATCACCATGAGCAGCATTATTACGTAAATCTAGCCATGCTGTAATATTTTTTTGCTCAAGTTTATTATAAGCTCCAGCTTTAACAAGATCAGCATTAATCAAATCGGCCTTTTTGGATTTACCTTTGTCGCTTTCAGTATTTACAGTAAACTTAATGGCCAACTGCTTTAGATGTGCCTCCAATGTACTTCCGGCAATAACGGCAGAAGCATCCTTATATCCATTTTCAAGCAAATGCTGAGCCATTTCAAAATAATCACTAAACAAATCGGCATGTACTATTTCGGCAAAACTTTTTAGATACCCAGATTTTATATCTAAACATAAAGCCCTTACTACACCAATAATTTGTTTTAAAACAAAACAGGAAACACCAACGTTTATACTATTAGCTTGTTTATAATATATTGACTGCTTTTCTGTAATTCTTTCTATTGCTGCAAATGATCGTGTTATAAGCCTCGAAACGTCATCATCACTCAATATATCTGAGGCATCATCATACTTGGATCGTTTTACACAATCATCATACTCATTTAGAAGTATTTCTAATTGCTCCATAAATATTTTATCATTTCTAGCCATAATGCTCTCCAGATCATAATAATGTAAATTTTTGCACCACCTTAAACGTCCTATATCTAAAATTATGCCATTTTTGACATTTAAAGTCAAGCAAACAGGGTATTTACGCAACGTCCCATAATGGACATTATGTTTCATTAAGCAGGATTTACCGGCAGGGCGGCTATTACATTCCAAATTTCATATCCAGCCAGACCGCCGGAAATTCTATTTCCATCTCGTCAACAAATGCTCTTATCTCTGGATTAAGATCATCATAAGGTTCATTATATTTAGTTATTATACATGGTGTTTCAAGCTGCGACAATTGGCTAAGGTCCAAATCCGGTTTAAGCTGCTCTAACAACCCTTTACTACCATCGTAAGGCAGAATATAAGTAAACCATAAAGGATAACCGAGCATAAGAGAAAAGTAGCCTATCTCATCGACCTGTTCGGCGACCTGGAAAGATATATCAGCGTCAAATGGATTAGGTATATTTCCTTCACCTGCGCGAATCCATAACTCGAATTGTTCACGTATTCGCTTGTCTTTTACAAGGTCAGCGGTGTCGTGTAATGATGTCTCACCTTCGTATATATAATGTATGAATTTCATAAAGTACCTCTTTCTGTATTGTATTAAGCAAAACAAAATTGATAGCTGGAAAATATACCTCGGTAAATATAACAACCTTCGTCACGCTTGTTCGCTTCCCACTGTAAAACAGCTTGCCATTGTCCTTCAGTAATTTCAGGTTCCAATTCATCATCTAAAAATAATTCAGACAAATCAATATCATCTGCCTCAACTCTGCCATAATAAATTACATCCACAATCAGACCGTTTTCAACCGCAATAGAAACCCTGCCTGCCCCATCATATAAACTTTGCTCATCTTTAACCAAATTAACAAATTTACATGCTGCAAATTTACCGTCTGGATGGGTATCTTTTACACGAAATTCAAAAGCTTCGCATCCGTTTTCAATCTGGAAAGTTGCTGCATTATCCTGTTCTACCCTGGCATAATATAAATCTATAAACTCATCTGCTTGTCGCATCAATTCTGCAAGCTTGCTTTCAGGTTCTTCCGGCTTACCATCAAGCCAGATAAATTGTTTACAGACATTATGATTTCCTTCTGGCAAGGTACAATCCTCATCAATTTCCATTGCAAATCGGGGATAATGTAAATGGATAAGCCACTCATCATCATTTTCATGACGATCACCAATCAAAAATTTAGGTAGATTATTATTTAAGCTATCAACCATTTATAAAGCCCTCTCTAACACTTCGTTATAATCTAAATGTGAAGCCCATTTTCTTATTTGTGTATGCAGGCAACAAGGGTCATCTGGATTGACTTTATCGATTAGCGCTTCTTTGACTACCTGCTTAGTAATACCCATAGCCTTGCACCTGCGTTCCAGCGTTTCTAATGTTGCCTTGTGATGATCGAGTATTCTTTGGGCAGTTTCAGTTTCCTGCCTTTTTCTTCTTTCTTCTTTTTCTTTTTGTTTGTTAGCTTCTCTTGTTCTCAAGCTTTTAAAATAGCTTTCAACTTTTTTAGTTTTTTCTATTTCAAACCACTTTTCAACCTGCCTGCAAAATGACTCAGCAATGTCAATCCAGGTTCTACCATAGCCGATATATACCATGATATCTTTATCACCTCTCATAGAATAGTTAGGTTCGTGTCTGCTAACTCTTACATCTGCGGGGTCGTGATCTTCCGAATAACCATAAATAGTAAAGTAAGCACTGCTTGAGCTGCTTAAAGATGATGTATCTAAGTTATAACGTCCAGCTAACTTAATTAAACTTTGAGCTTCTTTTGTGCAACTGTGATACTGGCTGTCAACTTTTCTGAATAACATCATTCACCCTTTCAATTTTGGGGAAATTTCTAAATCGCTATCGAAATTTGT
>JAKSAU010000017.1 GCA_022361535.1 Desulfobacterales bacterium | reverse complement strand
CGTGCAGCCAACTCCTTACCTGTTCCGGATTCCCCCCGTATCAATACGCTAAAATCTGTCTGGGCAAAAAGCTGTATATCTTTTTTCACCCGGTTCATTACCATTGAACTTCCCAAAAGCTCTCTTAAGTTTCGTTTCTTTTTCCGGGTTCCTGCCAGGGCCTGTCGAACGACCTCCAATAGCTGACCGTGATCTACAGGTTTGGCCAAAAAATCAAAAGCGCCTTTTTTCATGGCACCCACAGCCATCTCTATAGATCCGAATGCTGTCAGGATCACCACAGGGATCTGGGGAAAGTTGAGCCGCCCGAACTTTAAAACCTCCATACCGTCCACGGGTGTCATTTTTACATCAGTCAATACAATATCCGGTTCCCATCGAATCCAGGTCTCAATCCCTTTTTCTCCGTTTTCACAGGTTTTAACCTCATAGCCGTTATCTTTGAGTACCAGACCTAAAATCCTGGCAAGCCTTTGCTCATCTTCAATAATAAGAACCTTATATGCCATACAAACATCCTTTTTTCATATGCCTTGCTTAACAGGGATAAAACCGGAACGATCTATATGCGATAACGGTACTAACGGAAGTTCAACGCGGACCACAGCTCCTGTCTGACCCGGTTCATCCCTGTTGGCCATGGTAATACTTCCGTTATGGGCACCGACAATTTGCTTACTCACAGCAAGGCCAAGACCTAAACCATTTTTCTTTGTCGTAAAAAAATTGAGAAATACCTTGTCGACATCTTCTTCTGTTATGCCGGGGCCGTTATCGGTCACATGGATGAAAACATGATCCTTTCCGCAGCCTGCTTCAACGAGAATATCCCCCCCATCATCCATAATTTCTTCACTGTTTCGTATGATATTTAAAAAAACCTGGGAAAGCTGCCTTGCATCTGCATAAACAAGAGGAATGTCGCCCATTATATGCAACCGGATATTAACCTTCGGATTATGATCAGCAGTTCGCTTCCATTGCTCCACCATCTGTTCGAGTTCGCCGGCGATATTTGTTTTCTCAAATTCAGGTGTTTTTTGCCTTGCCAGGGTCAGGATACTGTTGATGGAAAGGGTCAGGTGTTCAACTTCATTTTTTATATAATGAAGCATTTCATCTGTCACTTCTTTTGATGACAGGCCTTCGGACAAGTATTGGGCAGAACTGTGAATGATGCCTAACGGATTTTTCAGCTCATGGGCGAGCATGGCTGTCATTTCCCCTATGGCTGCCATTTTTTCAGACTGAACTTTCTGGTCGAACAACTCTTCAAGCTGCTGTTTACTCTTTATCAAAGAATCATAATGTATGGCATTTTCAAGTGAAATTGCAGCCTGATTTGCAAAACTTGCCAACAAATGAATATCCTGGTCACTGTAAAGCCCACCGCTTTCTTTCGATCCGACGAGCAGCATCCCTGAAAGTGGTGCCTGTGGGCTTTTTAAAGGCAGGATAAGTGAAAATCCCAGTTTCCGGATTTCCTCGAGCAGATTTTCCATGGACGGATCATAGGTTTTCTGTGAAAGATCGATATGGGTCAACGTGTTGTCCTTGAACGCATGGGCAAGTCTGCCGTTCCGTCTCGGACACATGCCAAGCTCAAGATCTTCAGGAAACAGGCGGGTTACCTCCTTGTCAAAGACCACAACAGCCGACAATCGGATTCGTGTTACCCTGGGCAGCTGTTTCACAATGGCCTGGATAATATCTGACAGATTCAACGTTGCAGATATATAGTTGCTTAGATTATGCATGGCCTTTACCGAGACAGCATCATCTTTAAAAAACAGTCTTCGAATCAATTTATCCAATTTCAGAATAACAGGATGGGAAATCAGGTTCATTACAACCAGAAAAATTAAAAATATTTCCTTTGAAAGAACTTGCTCACCAAAAAACCATTTGCGCAGGGCCGTAAAAAAGAACGAATAGATGACAGATAACCCGGCGATAATACAGATATAGGCAATGGTCCGGCTGATAATCTGGTCAACTTCAAATAACTTATATCTGAGTATGGCCGCATAATACGCCAAGGGTAATATAAAAAAAGCAAATACAGAAAGCCTAAAAGAGATCAGCGGACTGTCTAAAAGAATATTGGGAAGAAGGTATAAAAAAAGGTAAGGAGAAAAGGTCAGCCAGTATGCAATCAGGGGCAGCATGATTTGATTTTTTTCCTGCCGATCCTGAATCACCCTGTAATCTATAGAATGTTTTATAAACACACCGATAATACACATTGGCAGGTATAAATTTCTCAGGCGCTGGACCCATCCCCAGTATTCAGGTGTGATGCCTGCCGCAATAAAAGCACCGCCAAATGTAGTAACAGCAGGAAAAAGATAAATGCAAAAAGGTACCCATGGCCTTTTTTGAAGCAGATCCCTGGATTCGGGAAAACGCAAGGCAAAATGCACCCATAACCCAAAAGAAATCCAATTGTAAGGTGCATGAAGTAAAAATGAACAAGAGTATGTAAACGGATCAATAAAAACAATGGTGGAAGGCATTGTTGCGGCTAAGGAAGTCGAAAGACTGCATAACATCAAGTAAAAAAGGGTCTTGGTATGGCTGGGTGGCGCCCTGTATATCACAAGCCCCCCAGTCGAGAGAAAAATCAGCATTAGAATCAGTCGTGGCCAGATAAGGCTGGTGAGTGAAAAAACTGTGTAGGGAATTGTTTTGATCGGCAACTCAATTAGCCGGTCATCTCTTAACACCGTCATAAACCCTTTTTGAGGCATAGCAGGACGGGTCAGCGCATATCCTAGAACCCGATGATACGAAATCCCGTGAACAGAGACGACCATATCACCCTGTTGAACCTGATTGACCTGTTTTGTGATCTTGGACACTAAAAACCCATTTTGGGTTTTGTCAACTTTGAACCCAGTATTACCCTGGCGAAATGCTGAACTGATAAAAAATATAACGGCGATAACAGGTATAATAAAAAAAATGCCTAAAAACAGCCTTCGCATAGATTAATCCGCACCTAATGTAATCCCCAAACAGGGCTAAACAGGAAACTGAGATAATTTTGCTCTACACTATACTATTAAGCTTTTCAGGTCTACTTGAATCTTACCTTACGGCGCATATCCAATGATCCGTAAAGCCTTTTCCCCTGCCCTTGAACAATTAAAACATTTAGACAGATTAAGTAAATTGTTAAAAAATTATGGCAGTCAGGCCTGCAAGATCAGCGGCAGTGTAAACCAGCATCATGCAAAGTACGGTATTGACCCGTGCTTTGAGTTTTGGATTTTGAATTTTATCCCGGATCATGGCACCACTTAAAGCCCAGAAGGAAGTTGCAAAAAAAGCGACCAGAGCAAACACCCCACCCAAAGCCACCAGCCATTCCATGTGGTGGGATATAGGTGCCAGGAAAGTAGAATATAAGGTCATCCCGTAAACCAGGGCTTTGGGATTTATCAATTGAAGGGTCATTCCCTTAGTAAATGCACCAGGCTCGGATACCGGCTGCGATGTATTACCGGGTATATCATACCCTGCTTTCAGCATTCCCACAGCCAGCCAGAGAATATACAGGCTGCCAATCCATTTTAATGCGGAAGCAGATTGAGGCACTTTGGAAAGTAATGTTGAAGACACCATGGCGCACACTGCCATGATCACAAAAAACCCGGTACAGATCCCCAAAATGTATGGCCGGGTGTTTTTATAGCCATAAAGAATTCCCATGGAGGCACAGGAAATATTATTGGGCCCTGGTGAAAATGTGGTCAAAACAACAAAGACGCTTAAAGAAAATACATCCATATTCACAGACTCCTTGCAACCTTCTGGCACATAGGCCTGTTTGTCCCGTAAAAAGGCTTCAGCCGTTTGCGGTACAAACAAGCCTGTGTTTATATACGCTGGCCTTGAGATTTAAATTAAAATATTGTACTTTTTAACGGCATTATGAGCGCTATACTAAACACTGTGCAATATATTGTCAAGGAGATTGCTATATGAAACAACCTACGGATGCGGTGTCAATAAACTTAAGAGACATCAGAGCGGCAAGGAAACTAAGCCTGGATAAGCTTTCCGACCTGACCGGTGTGAGTAAAAGCATGCTCCGGCAAATTGAAACAGGAAACTCCAGTCCCACCATTGCCACCATCTGGAAAATTGCCAACGGGCTTAAAATATCTTTTACATCACTGCTCCGAGAACCATCAACCGAAGCCGTGGTCAAAGACTTCAAACAAAGCGACCCGTTAACTGCCGCCTCAGATCATTACCGGCTGTATCCTCTTATCCCCTTTGATCCGAAACAAAACTTTGAAACCTATTATATGGAGATAGATCCCGGAACCCGGTTCGAAGGCGAGCCCCACCAGGGAAATGTATATGAATATGTTTTTGTTCAGGCAGGCCACCTTGAGATTGCAGTTGAAGACAAATCCTATCAAATCAGTGAAAAACAATTTCTCCAATTTAAGGCAGATGTCCCCCATATTTATACCTGTGTTGGAGATGTCACAGCTTCTGTGATTATGCAGATCACCTATCTGGACTGATCTCGGATCAATATTTTAAACGCTTAAATCATCTGCTTGTCACATACGGATTAAATTAACGTTTATCTGTATTAAAACCATGTCAATTTTGTTCAATACAGTAGGTGTGCTCCGGTATAAACTGGCGTCAAAAAGATACCATCAGATTAAAGGAGCCGCCATGGAGCAAATTGAGTGGGAAGATTTTCACAAAGTAAAACTATGTGTAGGAACTG
>JAKSAU010000791.1 GCA_022361535.1 Desulfobacterales bacterium | reverse complement strand
GAGTGGGCTTGTGAAAATTTGATAGAGCAGGTTTTATTTCGTCAAGTCGCAGAAAATTCTCCTGATCCTATTGATAACGAGAAGGTCAATGAGGTTTTTGAAAACATGTGTAGCCAGTCTGACAGTAAAGAGGAGTTTCTCCAGAAAGCTGAGGCTACCGAAGATCAGCTTCGTCAGCAAATAATAAGTGGGCTCAAGGTTGAGCGCTTGCGAGATCAAATTTTGGCAAGCTCCCAGGTACCTACTGACGAAGAACTTAAGGTTTACTACGATAAAAATACCGAACAGTTCCTTCAGCCTGAACTAGTACATGCTGCCCATATTGTCTTGCACTCAGACCCTGGTGTTTCCCCTGAATCGTTAAAGGATAAAATTGATGAACTTCATCGGCAACTTCAGGAAGGTACTTCCTTTGAAACAATAGCTTCTCAATATTCGTCATGTCCAGATAGTGGTGGTGATTTAGGATGGTTCCCTCGCGGCCAGATGGTTCAATCTTTCGAAGAGATTGTCTTTGGTCTGGAACCAGGTGTTATCAGTGAGCCATTTGAAACTGAATTTGGCTGGCATATAGCCAAGGTAATAGATAAGTCTCCTGAACAGGTTATTTCATTTGAAAATGCCAGGGAGCACATAGTTGAGCAACTGGAAGAAGACCTTCAGCAAAAGGCTTTGGATAATTTTATCGATGCCGAAAAGGAAAAAGCTGATATCAAAAGATAAAGGTTAAAATAGGTGCTTTGTGTAAGTTCGTCAGTTTTACTATTGTAAATAATGGCCCATTTAGGTTTTTTACTTCTAATTCCAAAATAACAATCTATTCATTGCTATTTAACAAAAAAGAATAATATTAATAGTGGATATTATATCAACACTTACGTTGATTAATATAAATATTGGAATGAAAAATCTATTAGTCCCCCGGACTAAAATAATTGAATAACCATATTCATTTTTTTTGTGGGACTGAGAGATATATCAAATGTGGCTATTTCTTTGCAAGCAGTAAGAAGGGAAAGGGGAGAAGGTAGCCTCGCGCGATATATCTTTCAGTCCTGCACTGTTTTTAGGTGGGCATATCTTCTTTGTTCAAAATGTTTTATATAAACAACAGTTTCTTGACAATTATACATTTATTATATAT
>JAKSAU010001236.1 GCA_022361535.1 Desulfobacterales bacterium | reverse complement strand
TCTTCCAAATCAACCAAAACAGAGCCTGTACATTCGAGTTTGTCTTTTATCTGTATATACTGTGGTTCCGCTGAAAGTCCTGTTGCTTTTAAGTCAGTGGTCCAGGCCTCGTTGTTGTAAATTTCATACCCACCGTTACCACCACTTATGTTTAACGTTGCTGTACCAGAATTATCCTGATAACAGTCGAGTTTTTTAGTGCTACTAAGTGAGGCAGAGATGGATTGCGGCTGGTTGATAGAAACCTGATGTGTTCGGGTCACTCCCATCTTGTCAATAACGGTAACATATTCCACGCCGGAGGTGGCTTTCTGTCCGGTAAATTCAGGAGAGTCTTGCGGATCACCAGTACGAAACTTATATGTATGTGGCTCCCAGCCTCCGGAGCTGGTCACTTTAAAGGAACCATCGCTGTAACCATTGCATGTAGTAGGATTTTCATATTCGATTCCTATTGACAAAGCTGCCGTTGGTTGCTCAACGCTTACATCGCTTTTGGTTGCCGGACAGGAATGTTTATCATATACCCTAACCTCGTAATTGCCTTCTACAAGATTATTTATCACAATATCTTCAAGTTTACCTCCATCGGCAGAACCCTCCTTAGAGCTTCCTTTCCACACTTCGCAGGTATAATCGGGTGTTCCACCATCAACATTTACAGTAATTGTTCCGGTGTTTCCACCATATTCGGCTATTTTTGAACCGGCCGCATTAATTTCTATTTTCGTCGCATCATCAAATGAAATGCTGTTGTCTGTAACATAACATTTATTGTTATCCTCTTCGACTTTCCCAATATAAGTTCCTCCCGGGACCTCAAACTGTGGACCGTCGGAAGAATAAACCTTATGCGTTATAGTATTTTTTAACTCGTAGGTAAACGGAGCAGTACCTTTATTAGGCTGTAAAGTTACAATTCCTAAATCGCCGTGACATTCCGGCGGCGTGACATCATGCGTTAATGTCATCTCATCCGGGTGGCTAATTACTACCTGCCTTGAGTCAGAAACCTTTGCCTGATCATAGACAACAACGGTGTATGTACCAGGAGCATGATCCGGGTAATTATCCTTTGTACCGGTAGTTCCTTCTACAAGCGTAGTACTATCTTCTAACGAACTCTTTAGATAAATATTATAAGGAGGAATTC
>JAKSAU010000184.1 GCA_022361535.1 Desulfobacterales bacterium | reverse complement strand
TCTATGAAGATAGAACCGCTTTTCGATTGATTCTTATGTGAAAAGGCAACTTCATATATGTTGCTATTATTAAACCGGGTTGTATCAATCAATTCATAATAGAATCTACCTGGGTTGCTTATAAACTCATCCTTCCTAGCGATCACATCAAATCTATGTACATGATGGACCCCACTAATAATTCGCTCACGTAAAGTATCTAAACCCCGGCTAACATACCTCCGGCCTTCTATTAGTTTAACGTGACCCTTTCGACTAGTCATGGAATAAGGATCTTTTGAGGATTCAATAACCGAACAGGATTCCGATTTGTTTTGTTTTCTCATGCATCTGCTGCTTCAGATGCCACAACTGCGAAGAATCAATAATAAATCCACATGAGTATCACAGGTGCTACAAAGTATTTTTTAGCGTTGGACTCAAACTCGATCGTTGCAGTGGAATTGTCAATTAAAGTGATAATCCCATCCAGCTCAAAATCCTCCCCGAAATCTGAAGTCTGCAGCTTCAGTTTGCCAGCCAGAGCAAGAATTGCTGCAAGTAGTATATATACACTTTTGGCTCCAAGGTCAAAACAGATTAGAGCTACGAATGTAAAGAACAAAGCGGCGATCATCAACCGTCTTGAGTGCAACAAGTCAAGCCTTGCACCTCCTAGAATTTCGCACATTTCGTCAGCAACACTGCTTAAGCCTTCAACAGACCGCCAATCGTTACAAGCATAGAAATTAAACTCTCTTCGTCCTCTATATGGATCATTCGCCGTCTTATTCAACACAGAAAAGTCTATTCTGCAATCATTAACGTTTACAAATCTAACTTGCGCAGTAAACAGCAAACAGAAAGAATCTTCTCTAACTTCAGCTTGTCTATATTCAAGTTCAGGCGCAACAAAGACTTCAAACCACGGAACAGTCAAAGCTTGAAAGAAGATTAAGACAATGAAGCCAATTTCAATGAAAACCCACAATACAACACACACAGACGCTCGTAGCCCTGAATAATCTCTATCTTGTCTTATCTGCTTGAAAAAGCCCATACCTAGAACCGAATTAGTTTCTCTGTGTGCTTAGTAGCTTTATTGCAGATACAAGGCGTCGGCTGTTGCGTTTATTTTTGAAGGCTTTACTCGGTTTTTTGTAATAGTCTAAAAGGAACAGAGTTTGCAACTTATCTTCGTTTCTCTACTAGGCACTTCGCGAAAAAATAACAGTAACTTGAACAATTAATTGCAACAAACGG
>JAKSAU010000562.1 GCA_022361535.1 Desulfobacterales bacterium | reverse complement strand
TACGGATGAAGATTCCCTGGATTTCGGAACCTGGGCATTCCCGGTCTACAACATCAATGCGGCACTCACAGATACGGATGTCATCCAAGATTTGAAAAGGCGGGGAAAAGGGGTCAACCTGTTCACGGTCAACGATCCCGTCCTAGTGGAGCGGTTCATCCGGGCCGGGGCGGACGGGATCATTACGGATTTCCCCCAGGATTTTGTTTAATCCATGAAATAGGAGATGAACGCTTCAACCGCCCGGTCCACGTCCGCTGCCCCGATATCCAGATGGGTGACCAGGCGCAGGTGGTTGTCCCGGCCGATGAGGATGCCGTTCTCCTTCATATGGGCGGCAAGGGCATCCATATCCGTATCAAAATCGGCGTAGAGAATGTTGGTGTGGCACCATTCCGTGTCGATTCGGATGCCCTGGATGGTGCTGAGTCCCCCTGCCAGCCGTTGGACGTTTTCATGATCTTCCGCCAGCCGTTCCACGTGATGGTTCAGGGCATGAATGCCGGCCGCGGCGAGAAGCCCAGCCTGCCGCATGCCGCCGCCCACCATTTTCCGCCATCTCCTGGCCCTGGCGATAAAGGGTGCCGGGCCGCAAAGGACGGATCCGACCGGTGCCCCAAGCCCCTTGGAGAGGCAGCAGGATACCGTATCAAACATATCCGTAATCTCCCGTACGTCCAGACCCAGAAAAACGGCCGCGTTAAAGACCCGGGCGCCGTCCAGGTGGAGTCCCAGGCCGTGGCGGTTTGTAAAAGCCCGGGCTTCCCTGAGATAGTCCATGGGCAGCACCTTGCCGCCCTGGGTGTTCTCCAGGCAGAGCAGGCGGGTCATGGCAAAGTGATAGTCGTCGGGCTTGATGAACCGTCCGACCCTGTCCAGATCCAGGGTGCCGTCGGCCTCAAAATCCAGGGGCTGGGGCTGGATACTGCCCAGAACGGCGGCGCCCCCTGCCTCGTACCGGTAGGTGTGGGCGGTCTGCCCCACGATGTACTCATCCCCCCGGTTGCAGTGGCTCATGAGGGCCAGCAGGTTGCTCTGGGTGCCGGAGGGGCAGAACAGGGCGGCTTCTTTGCCGGTGATGCCAGCCGCCGTTTCTTCCAGGCGGTTGACGGTGGGGTCTTCTCCGTATACGTCGTCCCCCAGTTCCGCCGCCATCATGGCGGTTTTCATTTCAGGGGTGGGCCGGGTGACGGTATCACTTCTCAGGTCTATCCATTTCATGGGAGTCGTCCTTGGCTTCAGGTTTCGTAAAATCATCCCCTCTTACCATATTCCGGCCCAATACTAAACCTCGAAACGCACCGGAACCAGGGCAAACGGATGTAAATCATTCCGTCCGAATTATGATCTCCGTACCGAATCGAAATCCAAATCGGACTATATTTCGATGGCGCCCTGATAGTAACACAGTCGGACCGCATACAGGATAGCGTCCCTGGCCATGTCGCGGTTCTCAAAGCGGGAAGCCCATCTGTTCAACAGATCCCGAACCGTGTGCTGACCGTCGCAGGCCCGGATCAGATCAAAAAAGGAGATCCGGTTCTCTCCGTCCTGGAAACTGAGGATGGCCCGGCCGGCAGGACCTGAAACCGCCAGTGCGACCAGTTTCTCCCCCGTGTTGCTTTCCCACAGGCAGATCCGGGGACTTCGCCTGGGACGGGCCTTTAACAGGCAGTTGTTGTCATCCAGCGGGAATAGCGCCTCCCCGGCTGTGTCCCTGCCGGCCAGGCGGTAAACAAAACAGCCACCCCCGCACAAACCGGACCCCAGGTGTTCACAGGCCGCGCACGCCTCATACAGGTGCCGGTTTTTCAACTGCCGGACCCGGGAGTCGAAAAAGGCGGTCAACTCCCGGACGGAGTTGATGCTGCCCGTACCG
>JAKSAU010000009.1 GCA_022361535.1 Desulfobacterales bacterium | reverse complement strand
ATTTGTTGTATGATGCTTCGGCTCTGAAGACCCTGCTGAATACGTCACAAAAGGACGTCATCCTGGGAAGCGGGTTTACTGATTCCGGAGACGAGGTTTATTTGCATGCCCTAAACGGGGGGGACTTTCGTTACCTTTCGCAGGACACCAATGATAAGATCAACGCGTATGCTGAGCTGGTAGGTATCTGTAAGCTTAGCTATGCTTTTTACAAAAAGATAGCTAACCAAACGCAAAATACCTGGAAGTTAAGCGCCAATAAAGATTCAACCTATGTAATTTGCCTGAAAAAATCGGATACTTACGATGGCTCAATACCCAAATCGGATATTTTTATTGTAAACCTTAACCACAAAAAAATTGTTTGTACTTTTGAGAAGATTTATACATCAGCATTTTGGGTAAGCAACACTTGCATTTGTTATGAAACACTGCTGGGTGTAAATGCCGGTCATCAACCAAGTAAGGGATTGATGGAGAACAGAAAAAGAATTTACCTGGATATAGTAACCGGGAAAAGTTGTAATAATATAAATGAGTTTTAGAGTTTGTCTAAAAAGATAGAATTTACCAATACTCACGCTGCGTACTTCTGCGATAGATTCTGTGCCCCCGAAAAAAAATCGGGGCTGCGGTTCAATGTATAATAATTTAACCGCAACGAGACGTCGAGTTTAAAATGAGTTACACGGAGGCTTTTTAGACAACACCTTGGATGAGAATTGATAATATAAACCTAAACATGCCCCTGGCATATTCAACAACAAAGAATAAATGAAAAGAAAATTATCGCTGGTATTGGGATTATCACTTTTGTTAGCAGCAGGAGGATGGATTACTTGGGAAAAAAGCAGGCCCAATAATTTCACTCAATGGGAAAATCATTTCAAAGCAAAACAGGAAAAAAAACGCAAAGGAATTCCCGGTACAAAACAAGCACGAATTAAAGAAGTAAAGAAATACTTCGAAAGTTTATATACTAGTCTGGATGGAGAAAAAACTTTACCTCAACCAAACTACCGAATGCTAGAATTGGAGAAGGCTAAAGCTCGATTAGCAACTAATAACATGAAATCGGGTAAAGCGGCAAACAAATTAAACTGGGTATCAAGGGGGCCGGGTAACGTTAGTGGACGTTTTCGTGGGCTAATAGTTGATCCCGATGATGCTAGCAATTTAACCTGGTATGCCGGTTCAGCAACAGGAGGTGTATGGAAAACTACAGATGGAGGTGATAATTGGACAAATTTAACCCCGGATTTACCCTATCTCGCTACAACAACGCTAGCAATGTCAAAAGCAAACACCAATGTCATTTACATTGGAACTGGTGAAAGTTTTGCTGGAGAAGTATCAGGAGGTGGAGTTTTCAAATCAACCGATAAAGGAGAAAACTGGACAGCACTTACTGCAACCAGTAGTTTAGAAGATTTTAGGTATGTCAACCGACTGGAAATTGATCCTAAGGATGAAAACAATGTTTTAGCAGCCACTGGAAAGGGCATCTTTCGAACAACAGATGGAGGAACATCTTGGGAAAAAGTGTACTCGTCTGTTTATACCGTTGATGATTTGGTGGCTGATCCCACTGATTTTTCCCGTATATACGCATCAGAATATGGTTCAGGTGTACTTCGATCT
>JAKSAU010000744.1 GCA_022361535.1 Desulfobacterales bacterium | reverse complement strand
CAATCTGCTTAACGGCACTTTTCGCCTTCTTCCCCCAATAGCATTTTTGTTTTGATTTTGTGCAAACCTGGTTCCAATGTTGAATGAAGCATCTTTGTGCTCAATGAACATAAAAACAAAGTCGTCTGAATTGTCAGCTATATCGGCACCGGAAGTATTGCTCTCAACTTCAGATACCGGAATTCCTTTCTCTTTTGATCTTAACTTAAGTGATTTTATACCCGTGTCTTTTGCAACTCCATCATTCATATCGTTATAATAAAAAACTCCATACAATTCATTGCGCATACTCAATATTTTATCTTCTAGCTTGGGCATTAGGTTATTAATATCTGTAAACTCGCTGTAGTCTGTTCGTTGGTTTTGGAGTTCAAAATTATCCAGGTTGGTTCTTCTGAGCGATTCAAAAGGTTTAATGAGTTGTTCATTAGCTTCATGATTGGTAAAGTCTTCCTGGAATGCTGTAAGCAAATCACTTTTATCCTTAGCATTCGTCATTTGTTCTTTAATTAAATCCTGGTCCTGGTATAGCATCGACTTTCCATATAGAAAGTACTGATCTACCTCCTCAGCAGTTTTTTGTTCCCATTTTTCTCGTTGTTTATTTACATAAAACTTAGTTCTTTTATAATTAACAGGTTTTACTCTTTTATTTTCCCATCTTTCGATATAAGCCTCACGAAGATTCGTGCCAACACGTTCGTCTTTTGAAATTATTCCAGGAAATGTGGCCGGTAAATTGATGTCGGATTCATGGTAATTTTTTATAATATCATAAACCAGGTTAGCATCAAAGGATTCAACTTTATTACATGCAGATATAACAGCTTCCATTTCCATGTGTGTATTGTTACTTTGGCCATAATGTGCCCATAGCCTGTCTGTTAGGGTTGTAATTTGAAAGGCGTTGGATAACTTTTTATTTGATGATTTGGCAAGGTATTTTCTTAAATCTTCTAATAACACATTCTTTTCGGGATATTGATAAGCTCCATTAAAAAAATATCCTTGGATTATTTCCGGAGATTTTGTTGAATTCGTAGTTTTTAATTTTTTATGGTTATCTAACGAACTTCCCAACTGAATAGCTCTTTCCCCCAATCTGTCTGCATCGTTTTCCAATTTGGGATCGTCATTAATATTGAGTTTTCCTTTTAGTTGAAATGTGGGTGTAACCTCGTTTCGTTTCTGTTGTACCACATGCCCCAGTTCGTGGGCAAGATGTTTTTCCTGCCTGGGGCCAAGGTGTATATTGGTGCCTTGCGCAAAAGCATATGCCTTTAATTGCGCTGGTTTGCTGGAGTTGTAATGCACCCTGACATCGTCCATAGAGTAACCCGATAACTTTTCCATACCTGTTTTTAAATCAATAGGCAACCCGGTTTTGTTTTCAATTTTGTTAGCAATGCTTTCCACACCCGGGGAAGTATTCATTGTTTCCTTTAGTTTTCGTTGAACGACGGTAGACGCCCGGTTATCGGTTAAAAGCGCATTGCCTCCTGTTCCAAATTCTTGTTGAACTTTAGAAGAGTTCTCATTTTTTTGCTCCTGGATTTTATCGGTTTGCGTTTTCATGATATTTTAGCTTTTATCTTCGGGTTTAATGCCATT
>JAKSAU010000227.1 GCA_022361535.1 Desulfobacterales bacterium | reverse complement strand
TGGCGATCTATGATCTGGTGGAGAATTCTTCCCTGGGATTATATCCGGAACTCTTTGATGCCATCTATGCCCAGTTTCTAAACGCTGACGCGCAAGAAGCCATTCATGCTTTCAGGGCCCTGGCCGTTACGGGGAATATGCCCCTTTATGAGCTCATCGGAATGGTGAGGCGCCAATACCCGGACCTGATGCCCAACATCCACATCGAGATCGCCAGACTATCCAGGCTCTCTTTCTTCGTGATCCAGGACATTGCCCTGAACAAGGCCCAATACCAGCAGGAAAACTATGACATCAATCTGGCCTGCGTCCTGGGTATGATAAAAAAACGGCCGGAACGGGTCGTCAAAATCATGCAGGCCTATGACCGGAAATCCTCAAAAGGTTTGAAAGTCGATGTCAGCGGATTTATGGACAAAACCCGGAACCTGCTCCACATGGAAAAAAAGGATATCGAATCCCGGTTTGAGTCCGTCATGGCGGAATTGAGCCGGTCACGGGAAAAGCGAAAACCCATGTTGACCGCCATGTTCCAGGACCCCCTCAAAAAGAAGATGGAGACACTGCGGAAAAATGAGCCTCAAAAGAACATCGACTTTCAGGACATGACCATTGAAAACGAGAACCTTTCCGGACAGAGGTTTTCGGCCTCCACCCTGTTTTTTAACGGTGCCACCCTTAAAAATTGTGACCTGAGCGCCTCCCATATGGAACGGGCCTATTTCAAGGAATCGGTGTTTTACAATATCAAATGGTCCGGCGCCGTTATCCGGGGTGTTAATTTTGACGGGGCTGTTTTTATTAATGTCGATGCGCGGAAAACAAGGTTTCGTGATTGCAGTTTCCAGGGGACCGGCTTCTTTAATTGCAATTTCAACCAGGCAGACCTGTCCGATGCGGTATTCGTGGGCGCCACCATATCCAAAACCGCCTTTGGCAATACCGATCTGCGCTGCGCCTCGCTTTCCCATGCCAGGATATCCGGGGTCTCATTTGCCACCGCCTGCCTGGACCAGGCCGAC
>JAKSAU010000314.1 GCA_022361535.1 Desulfobacterales bacterium | reverse complement strand
CCTTGTCTTTCGCAAAAGCCATTTGAATATATCTGTGAACTGTTTCGTTGAATGCGACAAAAAATAATCTGATAGCTCAATTGAAGATGATTTTATTCAAGTGTCTTTTTCCAAAATATTACTATGTAATTTACTTTATAGAATTTTAAACGATTTTTATTGGTCTTTTATTTCAGTATATAGGGCGGTTGTTTTTTGCGAAAAGTGTGAATTAAACTTCTTTTTTTTACGAAAAAAATTTCCTATTTTTGATATTTTTTTACTTTAAGATTTCGCCTATGGCATTTACTTCCTATACTTCCTAATATTTGCTTGACAATATCTGGGTAATGAACTAATCCTGAATCCATAGCAATACTGTCATACAGGGTTATTGTTAATCCTAACTCATACATTTACCTGGTTTGTACTATGCCCAAATTTTAAGTAAATTCCAAAAGGTGTGGTGCAGACTGTCCGTCAAAAAAGGAGGACAAGATGAAGAGCCTGTCTAAAATTTTATTCATATGTTTATTTGCGGTGTTCGGGTTTAGTCTGACAAGTCAGGCTATGGAAGGGGTAACTCTTGACGATGCATTGCTCAATGTTGCTAAGTCAAATCCCCAAATCAAAGAAGCGCTGGAATCCTACGAAAGTACTGTTGCTGAACGAAAGATTGCTCGTAAAGGTTACCGGCCGACTATAGGCGTTGAAGCTTATACAGGTCCGATGGTTACAGACGGCGTGCCAACAAATAACGTTTCTGAAGAGCTTTGGGAAAATTCTGCCACAGCTTATATCCGGCAGAACCTGTTTGAAGGGTTTGGTACTGAGGCATATATCGATGAAACCGAAGCAAGGATAATGTCTTCTGCCTATGGTGTTCTCAATACCGCCAATGACGTTTTTCTTAATGTCGCAGAAGCCTATGTCAATGTGCTGAGTGCTAGAGAGCAAGTCGCGATTGCAGAGAAAAATGTACTAACCCAGGCAAGAATCCTCAAGCAGATTAAAGAACGTTCGGACTCCGGGTTTGGACGTGCATCTGATTTAACCAATTCAGAATCCAGGTTGGCCTTGTCCAGGGGAAATTTTATATCCCGCCAGCAGGATCTGAACCAGGCTTTGACACAATTTCATCGTCTTTATGGCCGGATTCTTACGCCGGAACAGTTTGTAATGCCCGAGACCAAATTTGATCTTCCTGAAAGTGTCCAGGATGCTGTAGATATGGCATTTGGTAATCATCCTGCGCTTCGTGTTGCAAGATACAATATTATTGTTCGCAAACACACCAGGGAACGTGCTGAAGCTGACTTCTGGCCAACACTGGATCTGTTAGTAAGTGCCGGTTGGAGAGAGGATACCGGCGGTGAGAGAGGCGAAACCGATGAATACGGCGCTGCCCTTGAATTCAACTATCTTCTTTACGATGGCGGTGCCAGGTATGGTGAGAAAGATAAAGCCTATAGGCAAATCCTGCAAGAATACCAGAAAGCTTATGATGAAAGACGGAATGTAAACGAACTGGTTCGCTTGGCATGGAATATCCTGGTTGCTGAAAAAAATAAAAAGGATTTCCTTTCCGAGCATGTTCGTTTGAGCAAACAGACTCTTGATGAGTTTGTTGAGGAGTTCCACGCAGGCAAACGGGATCTGCTAGAAATTCTGGATATGGAAATTGAGTACTACACTGCACAAGCTTCCATGATTGAATCCAACTATTCTTATCTCATTGCATACTACAGATCAATTCAGGCAATCGGTTCTCTGCTGGTAGAATTTGAAAATGATTTGTCTGAAAAAGTAGGTCTGACCGAACCTGAAGCATTTGATATCTACAGTTGCGATGAACTGGAAAAAGAGCTTGATGTAGAAGGTATTGTAGTTGACGCAGATGGCGATACCATGGATGACTGTGCAGATCAGTGTGACAATACTGCTGAAGGTGCAACTCTTGAAGCATACGGATGCAGTGAAATCGATCCTTCTCAGTCCGGTTATGAGGTTCCCACTGAACTCAAACCATATATCGAAAATTAATTAAAGCCAACCTTGCTTACCGGGTTCCGTCTTTGACGGAACCCGGTACCATCCGCCACCCAAATCCGCCACCGTCGTCATCCAAAATCGCAGCATAAAATAGTTGTTGCATATAAAAACTACGGCAGGTAATCTAGGGCTTCAATTTAAGGGTAGGTTAAATGAGGAACATCTGGATTGGTTTAGCCGTTGTTTTTGCGTTTTTAGTTGCCGGCACACTCTCGGGAACATCGTCTCGGTTTTATGTTAAACCGGAACAACTGCGCAGCTATGAGCAAGAGTATGGACCAAGAGCGGTTAAACGCCTTAATGCGTTGCTATCCATGATGAATACCCATCAAAATGCCTCAGAAGAAGAAAAATTAAAAGCGGTGAACCGGTTTTTTAACCAGGTTCCCTACAGAAGGGATATTAAAGCCTGGGGAAAAAGTGATTATTGGGCTTCCCGCCTGGAATTTCTTGGAAAAGGCATGGGAGACTGCGAAGATTATGCTGTGGCCAAATATTTGACATTATCACAATTGGGTGTGCCCCAGGAGAGGCTGTTCATGACTTATGTCAGAGCAAGAGGCTTTTCAGAAGCGGCCCACATGGTTGTCTCCTATTATACTGATAGAAAAGCGGTACCCTTGGTACTTGATAATTACGATAAACGGATTTTACCGGCAACCCAAAGAAAAGATTTGATTCCGGTATACAGTTTTACGGCTCAGGACCTTTTCTTGCAGAAGCAAAAAGGACTTGGCAAGCGGGTTGATCCTTCAAAGGTGAAAACCTTGAAAAAGCTTAGATCCATTGATCTAGAAATTTATAAGGGATGAGGAAATGACTTTATTCAGACAGATCATGGTGTTTATAACGGCCTTGCTGTTTTTGGTGTTGGTCATTGTATTCAGCATCAATTTCAATGAGTCCAAGACCTTTGTCCAAAACGACCTTTACTTGAGAGCTAAGAATTCAGTCAATTCTCTTTCTTTGTCTCTTGGGGATGTAAGTGATGATGTGTTCTTGATGGAAACCACCATCAATGCCATGTTTGACGGTGGACATTTTCAGCGGATCACATTGAAGGATCCGGACAATAAGCTGCTATATGAAAAAGAAGAAGACCTTGTTATCCAGGGAGTCCCTAATGTTTTTATTCGCTTCATAGATCTCAAGGCCCCGGTTGCAGAAGCTGTGATCTCCAATGGATGGAATATTGTAGGCAGTCTCCAGGTGCAGGGCCATACAGGGGAAGCCTGCATTAAGATGTGGGAAGTTTTTAAGGATTTAAGTCTTTCTTTTTCTGTGCTTTGGGTAGCTTGTGTCATTCTCAGCAGCCTGATGCTTAAATTGCTGCTCAAGTCTTTGGATCGTATCCGGGAACAGGCAGAAGCCCTTGGAGAAAACAAATTTATTATCAATCCCCATATTCCGACTACGGTTGAATTGAAAAAAGTTGTCATCCAGATGAATAAAATGGTCAAAACGGTTCAAAATAATTATACCCGTTCCATTGAAACCATCAAGGAAGCAAGGATGCTCCAGTTCAGGGACGGGGTATCGGGATTGTTCAATAAGGCTTATTTCGTTCGCCAGATCCAGGTATTTTTAACATCGGAAGAAGCTGTTTCAAAAGGGGAAGTGGCAATTATTGATATTGAAGGCTTGGAGGAGCTTAAAGATGTTGAAGGGTATGCTGTATCCGAAGCTTTTATCAAAGATACTGCCGAGCTATTAAACGAGCAAACCCGAAAACTTGAGGATCGGGTTGTCACCCGCTTAAATGAAACAGAATTTGCTTTTATCTTTCCAGGTCTTTCAACTGATGAAACCATGGATATAATGAACATAATTCAGGAAAGTCTTCAACTGCGAATTGAGTCCGATGAGGGGCTATCTGATTTTTTAAGGGTTTTGGTCAGTGTCGCTTCCTATTCCTACGAGGATGATGTATCAGGAATTTTTTCCAAACTGGATTATTCACTTACCCTTGCCAGGAACAGTGCGGAGTCTGAACCTGTCCATTTCCGTGAAAAAAAAGATACATTGCTGGGCCGTGGAGAATGGAAGTCGCTTATTGAGAAAGCCATTTCCGGGAATAAAATTATTTTTTCTTACCAGCCCGTTTTGTCTGACCAGGAAGCGCTTTTTCACAATGAGATTTTCATTGCCATGAAAGATGATCTTGATAACGTGAAAAGTGCGGGATTTTTTATGCCTATGGCCATGGAGTTGGGGCTTGCCCGTAAGGTTGACCAGCATGTCATGACCCGTATGGTGAAATATTTGGAATCGGATAAAGAAAGAAAGATGACATTCGGTATTAACATCAGTGCTGATTTCATCCAGGACCGGAATTCATTTATTTGGGCCCGCCAATTCCTTTCAGCTCATAAACATATGACTTCCCATTTGACCTTTGAGATGTCAGAGGCGGTTTTGGTCAGGTATCCTGAAATTTCCCTTGACTATGCAGGGTTATTGAAAGGAATGGGATTCCGTTTCGGTATAGACAATTTTACTATCAGTGACGACTCCCTTGCCATGCTTCAACAGCTTACCCCGGATTATATAAAGGTTGATTATGCCTATCTTTACGACACCAGAGACAGGACCAAATCTAAAATTACTTTGAGCATGCTGCAGAATATTACCGAAAGTCTGAATATCAATCTGATCGGAACGAAAATAGAAACTTCAACCCAGCGTGAAGATCTTAACGCCGAAGGTATCCTTTATTTCCAGGGACGTCAGGTGGCTGAGATCCAACCTTTGGAGAAATATGACGGATAAAAAGAATCTTGACCCCTTACTTCTGTGTCTGGCTACCCTGACCAAAATTGAAAATCAGCCGGTCAGCCCCGAAGCCCTTGTCAGCGGCCTACCATTTGACCCTCAAACAGACAAGAAGCAATTGTTTTCCATTGGGAACTCAAAAGCGAACTTTTCACGGGCCGCACAAAATGCAGGGTTCCGGTCCAGCTTGTTTAAACGTAAACTCAAGGATATTCCAGCGGTTGTCCTGCCTGCCATTCTTTTGTTGAAAAATGATGGCGCATGTATCATGACGGCCGTTGACCATGTGGCCCAAACCGCTGAAATCATCTATCCTGAAGTCGATGAAACGCCTGCTTCTGTTGAGTTTGAAAAACTTGAAAAAGAGTACTTGGGATTCGCCTTTTTCCTTAAAAAAGACTATTTGGGAAAACGGGTCGAGGATTTTACAGCCAAGGAGCGGGACCGGAAACGATGGTTTTTTTCAACCCTGGTTCGATTCAAAGGTATTTATTTTAATGTCTTGGTAGCCAGTCTTTTTATCAATATTTTTGTGATTGCCGGTCCCATGTTTACCATGAGTGTTTACGACCGGGTTATTCCTCACAATGCCATTGATACCCTATGGATGCTTACCGCAGGTATTGCAACCGTATATTTTTTCGATATCATTTTAAAGTTTTTGCGGACCTATTTTTTGGAGGTGGCAGCCAAAAAAAGCGATGTGATCCTTTCTTCGGTATTGTTTGAACAATGCATGAACATGAAGATAAAGGACAAACCCAATTCCGTGGGTGCCTTTGCCAACAACATCAAGGATTTTGACACGGTTCGATCCTTTCTTTCTTCAAGTGTGATTACAGCGTTTATCGAATTGCCTTTTGCCGTGATTTTTCTTTTGGTTATTTACACCATCCACCCTTTGCTCGTTTTAGCACCGTTGACTGCGATCTGTATTATACTGATTTATAGTGTCATTATGCGGGGGCCCATCAAAAAAGTCATTGATGTCACCCAGGAGGCTGTAGCCCGGCGCAACGGTATCCTGGTGGAGTCTCTTTCCAACCTTGAAACCGTTAAAGCATTTAACGCCTCAAGTTCGATACAGTGGTTCTGGGAAGAAAGTACCGGTGATATTGCCGAAAGAAGCATCAAGTCCAGGGTCATGTCCACATCCCTTACGACCATAGTAGCGTTTTTGTCTCAGGTGACGTCAGTGGCTGTTGTGGTTATAGGTGTTTTCCTCATTAAAAAAGGGGAATTGAGCATGGGAGGCCTGATCGCCGTGAACATCTTGTCAGGCAGAAGCATTGCCCCCATGTCACAGGTAGTTTCTTTGGTAACAACCTTCCAGCAGACAATGGCCAGTTTAAGATATCTGACCGAATTGATGAACCGGGATGTGGAACGGCCGGAACATAAATTGTTTGTCCGGCGGCCACGGTTCAGGGGTGACGTTGAGTTCAAAGATGTCAATTTTGCTTACCCGGAAGAGACAAAACCCGCCATCACAGATGTGACGCTCAAGATAAAGCCAGGTGAACGGGTTGGTATTATAGGTCCTGTGGGGTCTGGCAAAACCACCTTAGGAAAACTGCTCCTCAATTTTTATGATCTGCCAAAAGGCAGTATCTTCGTGGACGGTATTGATATCAAACAAATAGATCCGGCTGATTTAAGGCATAACTTGTCCTATGTACCCCAGGATGTTTCCTTGTTTGCCGGTACAGCCAGGGAAAATATTGTATTCAAAGCACCCCATACCGAGGACGATGATGTGATCCGGGCGGCCGCCATAGGCATGGTGAATGTGTTTGCCGATAAACACCCCAAAGGGCTTGATATGCAAGTTGGAGAGCGCGGCTCTCGGTTATCGGGCGGGCAGCGTCAGTGTATTGCCATTGCACGGGCATTTATCTACAACAGCCCTATTGTACTACTGGATGAACCCACAAATGCCATGGATTATGCCACAGAAGTCCAGGTGGTGAAAAAGCTTGCTGAAGCCACTAAGGGCAAGACAACCATTATTATTACCCACAAACCCTCAATGGTAAACATAGTTGATCGGCTCATTGTTATGGAAAATGGTAAAGTGGTCTTGGATGGGCCTAAAAAAGAAGTACTTGAGAAACTTGGGGGAGGGGTGAAAAAATGAGAAGGAAAAAATACTCCGCCAAAGATATCGAATTTATGAACAGCCTTAATGGGGCTGTGGTAGAAAAAAGTCCGGTAAAAATGACACTGGTGCTTTACATCATTGTATTTTTTGTCGGTTCCTGCATTGCCTGGGCCAACTACGCTGAAATCGATGAAATGACCCGTGGATTTGGAAGAGTCATTCCCTCTTACAAGATACAGGTCGTCCAGAATTTGGAAGGTGGCATTGTCGAAGAAATTCTGGTCAATGAAGGTGACCAGGTTAAAAAGGGCCAGGTTTTGGTCGTGATTGATGATACAGGGGCGGGAAGTACCTTTGAAGAGAGCAATATCCGGATTATTGAGTTAAAAACCCGTCGTAATCGCCTCAAAGCTGAAGCCGAAGGTAAGTCCTTTGAACCGGATAAGGAACTTGCGAAAGTTTATCCCATAATTGTAAATGAAGAGCGCAAGCTTTATTTTGCAAATCGAAAGAAAATGCGGGCTGAAGAAAATGTACTTCTCCAGAGGCTGCGCCAAAGAAAAATCAGCTTGTCCAAAGCAAGGCAGAGTATCAAGCAGCTTCGTTTGAGCAAGGATATGATTGAGCGTGAGATGGAGCTGACAGAACCTTTGTTCAAAAAGAACCTGGTTTCTGAATTGGAATACATTCAGGTAAAACAGAAACTGGTGGATAACCAGAGGGAGCTTGTAGCAGAAAACAACGCCGTGTCTTCATCAAAGGCACAGATTGCAGAAGTCGAAGACCAGATCAAGGACTTAAAGGCAGAGTATGCATTGAATGCCCAGGCTGAGTTGAGCAAGGTCGTCGGTGAAATTGAACGGCTTCAAAGCAGCCGGGTGGCCTTAGAGGATCGCGTCAAACGGACCCATGTCCGTTCTCCGGTAAACGGAACAGTCAAACAACTTCTCATCAACACCGAAGGCGGGGTTGTGGCGCCGGGCATGGATATTCTGGAAATTGTACCCACGGATGATAAGCTTTTGGTTGAAGCTAAAGTCAAACCCTCTGACATTGCTTTTTTATATCCTGGACAAGATGCGGTGCTGAAAATAACGGCATATGATTTTGCCATATACGGCAGCCTTGACGGTAAGGTGGTCCATATCAGTGCAGATACCATCCTGGACCCCACCTATAATGAAGAGTTTTATCTGGTCAATATTAAGACAGATAAAAACTATTTGGGTACAGAAGAGACCAAAAAAGAAATTATCGTGGGTATGACTGTTCAAGCCGACATTATTACAGGCAAAAAGACCATACTGCAATATATCATGAAACCCATCTTAAGGGCGAAGTACAACGCATTCAGGGAGAAATAAAGACAAACTTTGATAACCAGATCAAAATCCAATTATTCCAGCTGGCCTGAACATGCAAGGGAGAACTATGTTTCTTTGTACGGGTGATCAAAAATTTGTTAAGGAAGTCAAGAAAATCATCCCTGATGAAGAGATCACAGTGATTAATGATGCTGTACTCATAACCGATAAAGGTATCAAGTCGGGAAAAGAGATGGTAGTCATTGATCTTGAACCAGGATTCAAGGATATGAAGGTGTTTCCTGAAAAAATGCCTGTGATGACTTGCCCGTGCATTGCCCTGTCAAACGTTCCGACCTACGAGGAGGCAGTTCGGTTGATGCAATACGGCATCAGGGGGTATGGCAATAAATATATGCTGCCTGAGAACTTTCGTCAGACCATTTCTGCAGTTTCTGCAGGCCAGTTATGGTTGATCCCTTCTATCTTAAACCAATTTATACAAAATATGGCGCAACCTGACCCAAAACCTGTAAGCGAGGCTAAAGCGTTCTGGGAAAAAATTTCAAAACGGGAAAAAGAAGTGGCGCTTTTTATTGCAAAAGGACTTGCAAACCAGGAGATCGCAGATACCATGTTTGTGTCTTTGCGCACAGTTAAAGCACATCTTACCAATATATATGCTAAGACGGGGTGCAGAGACAGGATGGAATTGGCCCTCAAAGTCAACCAGGTAAAACCGCCCTCAGATTAGAAGTTATCTTAAAAAATAGATTTTGGGTTTAGTTCAAGGCGCTTAAAGATCTTCAAAGTAGAGCTTTGCAGCAGTATCTGCCGGTGTATACGCTTTGAGAACTGCTTTTATCCGTTCCGGGGTGCCTGCCTGCTCAAAAGGGGATTCCAAGAATAGCAATCTTGTTTTAAAATCCGGGCAAAGCGCTTTGGCAAGGGCTGATTTAATGTCATTTTTATGCATGTCGGCCTGAATCATATGACCAGGATTATCTCTGTCCTTAATGCGGTTTCCAACACAGACAACAGGGGTTTTATACTGAGCCCCTTCTACAACACAGTCGTCAGTATTGCCGATCACAGCAGCACTATATCTCATCACTCCCGGAATGTCAGTGTCAGGTGAGACAAAGCAAAATCTTTGAGGGTTCTCTGAAACATAACTTTCCATTTTGCGCTTCATGATTTGTCCGAAACCTTTGGGTCCAGGATTCTGGCAAACAAATGTCAACCGGTTAAAAAGCGGATCAGATGCAGCATCCATAACAGCGGCTATCAAAGCTTCATTCCGCGACCCTATTTTCCGGTCCGGTGTCATGGAAATAAATATAAACTGCTGGGACTGATCCAGGTTTATTTTATTGTAGACATCTGTTTTTGAGGGTAGATTCTGCTCTAATTTTGAATTAGCCAAGAGTGCCCCGACATTAAAAACCCTGTCATGGTATTCCCCAAAACCAATCACTCTTCGCCGATACGTTTCTGTTGACGTGAAATGAAGGTGGGCAATTTTTGCAATACCCAAACCATATGCCTCTTCCCAGGGGCCGAATTCTGATTCTCCGCCATGGATATGTGCAACAGGTATATCGTTGAGTGATGCTGCTACAGCTGCAGAGAATGCTGCATGGGAGCTGCCGGTTACCACTGCCATATCAGGCTTAGCCGTATTCAGGGCCTGGTAAAGGGCGTCATGGTGTTCTCCGCTTAAGGTGTCGTGTCCAGGCCCTTTTGCCACCCCAATTTTAAGGCAGGTTCCAGGCAATTGGGTATCAGTTTCCAAGGTGATGTAGGTGAGCGAAATTTCAGGCTGCAGGTGGCGGTGTATGGTAATCAAACTTAAGCAGAGTTGTTCATCTTCTCTGATGGCACTTATCAGTGGTGTCAAACATTCGTAATTGTTTGGGTTGTCAACGATTATACATATGTTTTTCATGGGTTCCCCTTGCATCATGCATGGTCTTGTCTAGGAAATATTTTCCGGTTCAATCCTTGTTGCTATGTACTTTTGCAGAATCTATGCCGGTATTAACTATTGGCAAAAAAGGGTAGATAAGAATAAGGAGAGTTAAAATGCTTTTGTAGTGATAATTGCGCGAATAACGGATGTGGAAAGGGCATAAAAAAACCGGCCGGGCTGATGCCGGCCGGTTAAGTCATTCAAAGGGGCTGTTTACTGAAGTTGTTCCTTCATCGTGATATCGTGCTTGCGCTCCTGAAGGGTTTTCTTACCAAGTTTTCTGTCATGGTCTTCAGAATAAGGGGATGTGCATACTTTTTTAAGTTTTTCAGCATTCCCTTCAATGCCATGTCTTGCATCACTTGAAAGACCTTCGATGCAACTATTATATTGTTTGTTCAGTTTACGTCTTACTTTGAATTCCTGGTGCCGTCTGACTGCTCTGTCTCTCATAGCAGACTCCTTTCATATAATAGTGTAAACAGGTGGAACAAAGACCCCCTTTGCTTAGTTAACAAAGGTTTTGTCTTAAGAAAAACCATAAACAGTTTAATTGGTTTTGACAAGGGGTAAAACGAAAAAAGTTTGAAAAGCCTAAAAAAAATCGGAAGGGCTAATTCCTTGGGTCATTTGGAATTATCCCACCCGATTTTACTAAAGTCCAGAGTTTTTTTAATTCGGGTTTTATCCCCTTCCGAGCATGGCTTTGAGAATATGGCTGACCATTGCAGGGTTTTCTTTGAGGCGCCGTGTAGAGTATCCAAACCAGTGTTCGCCGAAAGGCACATACACACGGACAGGATGGCCTGCCTGGGCAAGAGCAAGACGCTGTTTTGGGGTTACGCCGTAAAGCATTTGAAATTCGTATCTGCTTTTAGGCATATTATACTTGTCTATTAGATTAAGTGCCCCTTCAATCAATGGCTTATCATGGGTGGCAATGGCAGCATACACACCATGCTGGAACATGAATTCAAGATCTTCAAGGTAATGCGCATTAATTTCATGGTAGTCTTTGTAAGCAATGGTGGGGGATTCTACATAAATCCCTTTGCACAATCTAAAATTCAGATCTGCATCTTCTGACTTTAAATCGAGCATAGACTCAATATCAGACAAGGTCCGTTTCAGATACGCCTGGAGAACCAGTCCCACGTTTTGGGGAAACTCTTTTTTTATTCTGCGGAAAATATCAATTGAATCGTCTACACAAGGGGAGTTTTCCATATCGATCCGGATAAAATTGCCGTAGGATGCTGCTTTGGCCACTATTTCACGGATGTATTCAAAACAGGTTTCTTTTTCCAAAAGCAGGCCGAACATGGTTGGCTTAAGCGAGTAGTTTCCGATGACATCTGTCTGTTCAACTGTCTCTATAAGATCAATATATTCGTCCCGGTTTGCCTTAGCCTGGGCCATGTTTTCGATAAATTCACCAAGAATATCCAAGGTCACCATTGTTTTTTCCCTGTTCAGGGCCTTTGAGGCGTGAATTGCATCTTGGGTGCTTTCTCCGGCAATATAATTTTTGGAAAATTGCCAGATAAATTTCTGGGGAAAGTAGGGCAGGGTATGGCTGATAATTTTATTTAACATGATCGTCTCCTGTTCTTTACAATGGTTTAACCATTACGTATATACTGGAAATATGATTGAATTCTAAACAATTGTCAAGGGTTAATTTTGCATTGTCATCACAGGTCAACAGGTTGATCTTACAAGGCTTTTATCCGGAACCGGTCGCTAAATTATCCGGATGCAGGGCACGGGGAAGAAAAGGAAAGGGTTACGAAAAGTAAATTCGGCTTCAATGGTTTAGCGGCAGGTTCCTGGTGCTAATGGTTCTTAATGTTTAAAATAAGGTCTGTGGCAATTTTGGCAAGGGGAGTTCAGATGCCTCGTGGATAAGTTGGCCAAGGACAGCAATGCCTTGTTCCAGTTCAGTGCTCCATTTGAGTCCGCAGTTAAGACGCAGGCAATGGCTGTACCGGTCTGTGGAGGAGCAAATCCGGCCTGGCATAATGGAAATTCCATGCAGCCTGGCTTCCTGGTAAATTTTCATTGTGTCGATTGCTTTGTTCAATTCGATCCACATGACCATCCCTCCACGGGGAAACGTTACACGGGTATCTTTGGGAAAACTGTTGGCAACAGCAATAGACATAGCTGACATCTGGTTTTTTATCTGGTTGCGCAGACGTCTCAAATGCCGGTCATATGCTCCTGTTTCCAGGAACCGGGCAACGACTCTGTGCCCTATATTTGGACTTGAAAGTGATGTGTTGAGCTTG
>JAKSAU010000354.1 GCA_022361535.1 Desulfobacterales bacterium | reverse complement strand
GGTGGACAGACCTTTGGGCGGCATCCACAGAACGCTCTAATGCAGATAGGCGGACCCGGTCCTCAATATAGGCTTTTAGGTTGTTTTCCACTTCCCGAAGGCCGTTAAGAACGGCATATTCATATGCCAGCAGCCGCTGACGGGTCAGAGCATCTTGTACTTTAATCTGACTTTGTATCCGTTTTCTGGAAAAGATATTCCACCTCAGTGACGGTCCCATTGAGAAGACCCGGCTTCCTGCATTAAAAAGATCGCTGGTACTAATGGATTCAAACCCCAAAGAGCCGTTTAATGTAAAACTGGGATAGAGGTCTGCGGTTGCCACGCCAACCAGTGCGGTCTGAGCGGCCAGTTCCCGCTCTGCTCTGCGAATATCAGGTCTCTGCCTTAAAAGGTCGGCAGGCACACCCACAGTGGCCCTTTCCGGGGGAAGGGGGATAGATTTAGGAGTCATCAAGAGATTGTACAGAGAACCCGGAGGCTGTCCCAGAAGAACGGCTAGGTTATTTATTGCTTGTGACAAGTCAATGTTGAGGGGCGGCACCTCGGCTTCTGCCCTGGCCAGCAGACGTTCTGCCTGGGCGATATCCAGATCGGTTGATAGGCCGTGAGTGAACCTGGAGCGAACCAATCCGAGCACTTCTTTCTGGGAATCGATATTGGCCTGAGCCGCTGCCAGCCTTGCCTGGGCAGTCCTGATATCCAGATAGGCCAAAGAGACGTGTGAATAGACGGTGATCATCACATCGTTCCGGTCTTCCTGGCTGGCCTGGTATTGTGCTGTTGCAGACTCCACAGACCGCCTTATCCGTCCAAAAAGATCGATTTCCCATCCTGCTGAGATACCTGGGGCATAAATGGTCTCGACGTAGTTACCGCTGACAGAGTTTTCACTACCCCGAGTGCGGGTGATTTCCCCGGTAATATCCACCGTAGGTAAAATATCCTGTGATGCGATCCCAAGCCTGGCACGTGTTTCTTCTATACGTGCCATGGCTGTAAGAAGGTCAATGTTATTCTCAGATGCCGTAATAATGAAACGGTTCAGCAAAGGATCGTTGAATAGCTCCCACCAACGGACGATCAATTGCTCATCAGGCAAAAGGGCTGGATCTTCTGCAAGTTGCCATTCTGCTTTAATGTCAGGTTTCGGCGGGATATAATCCGGGCCTACCAAAGTACACCCGGATATCAGGAAAAGTAGCGCTGGGACAATTATCCATGCCTTTGTCCCTTTAGCTATACCTGTATGTCTGTTTTTTAAACGCATTGCTGTCTCACCATATAATGGGTCAATTCCACTAGACCCACCCCCATATAAATTGCCCGGAATACGACTCGGGTATGGGTTACTTTAAGGGGTTTAAACAAGAATGTGTTCATCCATAGGGGTGATTTAAAAGGATGATTTTTTTTAAAAGCTTACCTGGAATTCACTTTAGGAAAGAAAGTGACAGATAGAAGATATGCTGGTTCACAAGTGGAATCATAAAGTAAAATGTTTGATAAATAACTGGAAAAGAGTGTGATAAAAGCTCAAAAATATGACCTGCCAATTGCTGCAGTTTATGACTGCATGCCGGATAGATACAAAGATTGGTGTCACCATTTTAAGATGACACTGCCCTTAGTATCGGATTTTTATGTACACGGCTCATTTCCGTGGCCCTAAATTGCGCAACCTTAGAAAAGTAAGTATCATAATCTGCCAATATTGACGGTCGCAGCCTGAATTTACCCTCTGACACTTCAATCAAGATGTCTTTTTTTATGATACCGTCAATGGCCTTGTTGTCTTTATCAACTAGTACGCCATCTATATCGTAGTCGATGATAACATCGGCTATAGCATCTTTTTCAACAACGGATAGCTGTTTGAATGCCGGATGGAATTCAACAGATCCTTTTGGTACCAGTCCGAGAAACGGTTTTGCAACAAAGAGTTCTTTTGGGGCTCCCTCATGGATTAAATCTCGATAATGTCTAAAACCGAACCGATTATAATATGTGGGCAGCCCCAAAAGTACACAGCCTTTACTCTCCATAGCGGTGAGTAAGGTGAGTCCGTTATTGACCATTTGAGTACCGATTCTAAATCCCTGATATGCGGGCAATACAGATATTGGGCCAAGACCATACCAGTTTGTCGTTCCATCGGAAATAGTGACAGGTGAAAAGGCTATGTGCCCAACAACCTGCCCATCAATTTCAGTCACAAGAGAAATCGTCAGGGCATCAGCTGCACGCAGATCTTGAATGATAAGGTGTTCAATATGGGTACTGAACGGATGATCCTTAAATGCCGCCTTCGTTACCTTGGTGATTGTCTCAATGTCTGAAGGCTTTTCATGTCTGATAATCATTATATTATTCTATCACATCTAGTCTGACCCTGCCCCGTAAACTCTAACATTTGAGGTTCAATCGCTGACTTTAGTCGTCACATCGTGTCAAATTAATCCTCTTTGAGAGGCGACCTCAAGATAAAACTCAGTCATATTTGATGGGGGAACATAAAGTGCCTCTTCAGGTTTCTTTTGAAGTAAAAGTGCTTCGTTCGAACAAGCAAATGTGCATGCACCACATCCTATACAACGATTGTAATCAACCACCACTGTGTCATCTTTGACTTGAATGGCATCCATCTGGCAACGCTGCAGGCATTCTTCGCATCCAATGCACTCCTCTTTTTTTGCAACGATAAAGTAGTTGCTTTTGGCCGCCTTGGCCGGAGATGGTTGGCTTTTAAGTGATAACAGCATGTTACAGCAATCACCGCAGCACATGCAAACAGCAACGGGTTTTTTACCGGCAGACAGTTGGAGGACTAATCCGTGCTGCGAAAGCGTATTCTTTACAATCTTTTTGGCTTCTTGTGCATCAACATATCGGGCCGCTTGATTTTCAATAAAATAGTCCCCATGAGAACCAAAATAAAAACAGGTTTCCAATGGTTTATCACAACCATTATCCACTTGCCTGCCCCAAGTCCGGCAGACACAATTTAACAGAGCAATTCTATCCTGCATGTCAAAGATGCGTTCAACATCTTCATACGGGGCGATCGGCCATTCTGATACCAGTGCCTTGTCTACGGGAATAGTTCGCATCGGCGGGTGCTTAAAGGCCATGATGCTTTTACTAAACCCTTCTTCGTAGTATTGCTGTATGTCTTTTGAGATGTTCGGGTTTAGATGGTTTACCTGGAATTCAAAAATTCCGGGCACAAAAGGAACTACTGCATAAGAGGTGTTCTTCGATTTTCGAAGTCGAAAGATTAACCCCTTTTTTGCCATATTCTCCAGGCGGTTTGATATTTTTTTATCATCCTGGTTTAAGCGGGCGGCTATTTTATCAGAAGATTCCAGAAAAGGGGTCAGTGAGAGAAATAAAGCAGCCTCGTTTTCACTGAAAAGCTGTTCAAGAATTTTTAGCTCGATGCCGCTTTGGGTCTCGGGATATCCAGTAGATAACTGATCAAGTTTTTTCTGAAGTTTCTTGTATATTGTTTTCATATGCAGTCCTTTGTTTTTATGTTTATTGATGTTAAATCGTATTCACCGCTCGTTTTGATTGATTTTTGT
>JAKSAU010000824.1 GCA_022361535.1 Desulfobacterales bacterium | reverse complement strand
TTTTATCTTCTTAATTTCCTTTAATAATTTTTTGATTTATTTGATACTTTCGTGTATCGTTTTTTTAATGTTTACAAATGAAAAGTCGGAATTGAATTGAACGTTAAGGAATATCGCGGTTTGGGGATTTCAAGGATTTTGTTATTCCATCGTTTCTTGACGGAGCGGTTTCTTTGGCCGTATTCCGGAGATCAGTCAAGCCTCTACCGCTGGCGGGCATTTATTCTGGCAGCAATGCTGATCGCCGGCCTGGCATTCGGATTGTTTGCCCTAGTAGCAGGTGTTGTATTAGCTGTACGGGAAGATGTCTGGAGCTTAGCCATAGCGGATTTAACCGGGCTTGTTGTTTGCCTTATTCTACTTTTTGTCCATCACATTCGGTTTGAAATCAGAGCCGGTATCACTTTAGCTGCCTGCTATAGCATCGGTATTGCTGTCATTCTATCTGTGGGACCGCTGAGTGGAGGCCCTGCATGGCTGTTCGCCTTTGCCGTGCTTTCCGGTGTCCTTGCTGGAAACCGCGGAGCCATGGCTGCCATTATATTGAATGGAGTATCATTGGCGATAATATCAGGATTGATGCATCAAGGCGTTATCGGCCATGACTTTCCGTTTTTTAAAACACCACAGGCCATGATAGCTGCCATAGTTAACTTTATCGTACTCAACGCGATTACAGCCGTATCTGTATCTGCCCTTTTGGAAGGACTGAATACCAGCGAAAAGCGATACAGGATTATGGCAGACAATGTCGCCGATGTGATATGGACCATGGATATGGATCTAAAGTTCAGCTACGTGAGCCCGTCTGTTTACCAGATGCAAGGATTTACGGCCGATGAAATGCTGGAAAAGACCATCGAAGACATTCTTGCTCCTGAATCTCTGGATCATATTGAAAAACTGTATGCCAAAAAAATCGCCTTACTTGCACGGCAAGATCCCGATGCATGGTCGCCTGTTGTGTTTGATGCAGAGCAATACTGCAAAGACGGCTCTGTTATCTGGACGAGTATACATGCCAGGCTGATCAAAGGCCAGGATGGTAAATCAGCAGGTATACTCGGCATCACAAGGGATATCACTGTACAAAAAGAAATCGACGAAAAAAATATCAGAGCCCAGGCGATTGCAAGCGAACGCGAAAAACTGGCTTTAGTCGGACAAATCGCCGGCAAAATGGCCCACGATTTTAACAATGTTCTTGGAATTATTATGGGACATGCCGAATTCGCGATTGTTGACTGCAGGGATGAAGAGACAAAGAAAACCTTTGAACTGATAGTTAACCAGAGTCTGCGTGGAAGAAATTTAACCAAAAACCTGGTTGCTTTTGCCAAAAGCTCCGAACCCAAGCAGGAACGGTTCTTTTTAGATGAAAAGGTTGAATTCGTATTGGATCTGCTCAAAAAAGATCTCGAAGGCATCGCAATAAAGAAAGAATGGCAGGGAAGTATGGAACTCATGGCCGATCCTGGTATGATCGAGCATACGCTTGTCAATTTGATTCATAATGCCGTTCATGGTGTAAGCTTATCCCAAGATCCTGAGATTATCATTGGGATTAATTTGACGGCCAACCAACATATTCGATTTGAAATCCGGGACAATGGATGCGGAATCCCAAAAGAATACATTGATGATACAGTCTTTGAGCCCTCATTTACCCTTAAAGGCAGTAAAGATATTACAGGTGCCTTTCAAAAAGGGATCAAGGGAACAGGATACGGCATGGCCAATGTAAAAAAATACATTGAACTGCACAAAGGAGAAGTCCGGGTTGAATCCGAACTGGGTAAATATACAAAAGTCATATTCCAATTACCCTGTGTTGAAAAAGAATTGACTGTTGAAGAAAAAAGAATGCTTCAATCAACCCGCCCCAGATCCAAGTGCGCCATATTGCTGGTAGAAGATGAACCGGCAATCGCTGAAGTTCAACACAGGCTGCTGACCCAGGAACCTTTGCATCATACGGTGGATATAGCATCCAACGGACAGACGGCTAAAGATCTTTTCGAATCAAACCCATATGATCTTGTCAGTTTGGATTATATTTTGCCAGGGAATATAAATGGAAAAGACGTCTATACGTATATCCGTAAACAGAACAAAACAATACCTATTTTATTTATCTCCGGGAATATTGAATTTCTTGAATCCATAAAACAACTCAAGCAAAAAGATCCCTATATTGATCATTTATCAAAACCCTGTCAGAACATAGATTATGTAAACCGCATCAACACCTTGCTGCAATGATGTGATAAAGAAAGATAAGAAAAACGGTTAACTATTTTCTCTAACTAAATTTTTACCGAAAAATACGATTTGATAGTTAACGAAACATCAGCTGTTATGTTTCGATTCTCTTTGCATTCACCATTCTTTTAAGGTAATGTTTTTAAAGCTTACCTTAATTTTATGATAAAAACCAAAACGAGTTAGATGTAGATACATCAAACGGTTGGGGAAATTTTTCCTCACGAAAAGGTGTTCATATTTAATAAAACTATGAGGGTCGAATGACAACTTGCTCATTCTCTAAGAAAAGAGTGTTCAGTATATTTTTATGTCTCTTTTTTTTATTTGTCAGTACGTCGTTTTCAACTGAAAAAAACCATCACGTATTGATAATTTCATCGTACCACATCGGATATGGCGGAGCCGATCGTATGCTTGAAGGAATCAGAAAAGAATTTTCCAAGCATAATATGGATGTTGATTTTTATTTTGAATTCCTTGATTCAAAACGATTTGCACCGGATGCACTTTTCCCGGCCATTGAAAAACTGTATCAGAAAAAATTTTATGGAAATGAATTTGATATCATAATTGTTGCTGATAATAATGCACTCAATTTTATTGTAGAGGTCAGAGACAAGATCTTTCCAAATACACCGGTTGTTTTTTGCGGAATTAACAATTATCAGGATTCTATGATTGAAAACATGTCTTTGATTACAGGTGTTGCAGAGGACATTAGCCTCAAAGAAACCATCTTTACAGCCCTTGATTTTCATCCCGAAACAACCCATTTAGGTGTAATCAGTGATTCCACCACAACAGGAAAAGCAAACTTAAGTAAGTTCAAGCAAATTGCACCTAGTCTGCCAAAACAATTAAACATAATTGATTTAGGGAATTTAAGCGCTGGGGAGTTGGTCAAGAAACTTGAAGCCCTACCGGAGCGGACGGTTTTACTGCAATTATCGTTTTACATGGACGCCCAAGGCAGGCAGTTTACCCAAAAAGAACAAATGGAACTGATTCTCAAACACTGTGATAAACCCATTTATTCGGCCTGGGATTTTTTTATCGACTATGGAGTGGTTGGTGGAATTGTAACACATTATTCCATACAAGGAGAGACTGCCGCAAATATGGCGATTCAGGTAATTAACGGAAAAGCGATATCACAAATACCAGTTATAAAAAACAGTCCTAATGTTCCTGTATTTGACTACATGGCTTTAAAGCAGCATGCCCTCCCATTATCTGCATTGCCTCCGGAAAGTATTGTTTTAAACCGTCCTCAAACATTTTATCATCAAAATAAAGTTCTCGTGTGGAGTGTTGTTTTTTTCCTGGCGATTCAGTCAGTGATTATAGGTGCTCTAATCATTACCATTCAACGTAGAAAGCAGACTGAACGAAGACTAATACAATATGAACGAATAGTGTCGGGTACATCAGATTTGATGTCGTTTGTTGATCATAAATACGTTTATCAGGCTGTAAATGAAGCGTATTTGGTTGCCCATCAAAAAGAGACAAGTGAGATTGTCGGCAATTCCATACCTGATCTGATGGGTCCTGAAATATTTGAGGATGCAATCAAAGAAAATATCGACCGATGTCTTTGTGGTGAGACCGTAAATTACCAGTCTTGGTTTAATTATACAGGTATTGGAAAGCGTTTTATGGATGTAACATATCATCCTGTTAGACCTAAAAATTCTAATTCAAATGGGATAGTTGTATGCGCCCACGATTTGACGGATCTTAAACATGCGGAAAATAAGCACAAAGAATTACAATCAAAGCTTCTACAGGCTCAAAAAATGGAAGCAATTGGAACGCTGGCTGGAGGTATTGCCCATGATTTCAATAATATCTTATTTCCAATTTTAGGATATTCGGAAATGTTGTTGGCGGATATTCCCAATGATTCTCCATTAAGGGAAGGCTTGAATGAAATCCATAAAGGTGCTGTACGGGCAAAAGATTTAGTGCAGCAAATTCTTACCTTTGCCCGTCAGGAAAAACATGAAATAAACTTAATGAAGATACAGCCAATTTTAAAGGAAGTGTTAAAACTTATCAGATCAACAATCCCCACTACAATCGAAATCAAACAAGATATATATCCGAAATGTGGAAGTATCAAAGCCGATCCTACACAAATTCATCAGATTATAATGAATCTTGCAACTAATGCCTATCAAGCTATGGAAGAGAATGGAGGCTTTTTGAAGGTCACTTTGAAAGAAGAAGAGATTAAAGCCTCGGATGAATATCGTATGAAGATAGTTCCTGGAGATTATGCATGTTTAACAATTGCAGATACAGGCACAGGAATGAATAAGGAAGTAGTAGAGAAAATCTTCGATCCATTTTTCACAACCAAGGAAAAAAACAAGGGAACCGGTATGGGGTTATCTGTAGTCCATGGTATTGTTGAAAAAATAGGTGGCACCATTCAAGTACAAAGTAGGCCCGGAAAAGGTACCAAATTTACTGTCTATTTCCCAATTGAGACAAGTTCTTCAGAAAAGAAGGATAATGCTATTTCAGTATATGAATTTCCGAGTGGAACTGAGCAAGTCCTACTTGTTGATGATGAAGAAAGTATCATTGATATGGTAGAAATGATGCTTAAGCGATTAGGATATAAAGTCAAATCCGAAGTCGACCCCACAGAGGCGCTAAAAACATTTAAGGCTTCCCCCAATGATTTTGATCTCGTTATTACAGATAGATCCATGCCTAAAATGCCCGGTGAAAAACTTGTTTCTCAATTATTGATGTTACGCCAGGATTTGCCTATCATCATGTGCACCGGATATAGTGACAAGTTCACAGAGCAAATGGCATTAGATATAGGAATCAAAGATTTCATAATGAAGCCGATTTTATTAAAAGAGCTATCTGAAAAAATACGGAACGTTCTAAATGAGGCTGGCGAAGAAATAAATTAATCAAAATCTCAATATTTTGAGATTCTTTGATGGGTGAGTGTGTGGAGATACGAAATTCGCCTTCGCTTATCATAAAATTTAATTCAACAATTTAAAGTTAATTGATTTAATGAATTTAATTTATCA
>JAKSAU010000763.1 GCA_022361535.1 Desulfobacterales bacterium | reverse complement strand
ATTTCCCATCAGGGCTTCGCCGCTCAGCTTGATTAGAACCCGTTGAAACTCAGGTTTTTTATCCAAGACTTATTCTCCTATCTGGAAACGTGCAAATCTTCTGATCTGAATATTCTCGCCGATTTTGCCGATTGTTTCTTTCAGGACATCTTCAATGGTTTTCTGGGGATCTTTGACATACTGCTGGCTCATGAGGCAGACTTCTTTGTAGAATTTTTCCACCTTGCCGTCTACAATCTTGTCAATGATGTTTTCGGGTTTGCCTTCTTCAAGCATCTGTGCCCGGTAAATTTCCCGTTCTTTTTCAATCATTGCTTGATCAACATCTTCGGGAACGAGGCCTGCGGGGTTAGCCGCTGCAATGTGCATGGCAATGTCTTTGGCAAAAGCTGCAAAGTCATCGGTTTTGGCTACAAAGTCGGACTCACAGTTAATTTCAACAAGTACACCAAGCTTTGCGCCAGTGTGAATGTAGGAGTAAACAATTCCTTCACTGGTAGAGCGGCCGGCACGTTTGGCCGCTTTGGCAAGCCCTTTTTTTCTCAAAAGCTCGATTGCTTTCTCCATGTTTCCATCAGCTTCGGCAAGGACGCGTTTACAGTCCATAATACCTGAACCGGTCGCCTCGCGAAGCTCTTTCACCATTGCTGCAGAAATTTCAGCCATTTTAATTATGCTCCTTATAGATAGTCTTTAAACTTATTAAACTATTCAGTCACTGCGTCAGCTGCTTCCTGTTTTTCTTCAGGCGCTGCAGTTTTTCTTTTAATTTTCTCAACTACCGGGCCATCAGTGCCGTCGGAAACAACTTCGATTCCAACCTGCTCACCAACTTTGTCGCCGCCCTTGGCTTCGCCACCGGATTTATCAGACTCGGCACGCTGTTTTTCTTCCCAGATCTGACGGCCTTCAATATAAGCGTCGGCAATGCGGGAAGCAAAAAGGCGGATGGAACGGATAGCATCGTCATTACCTGGGATAACGTAATCGATATCATCAGGATCACAGTTGGTATCAACGATAGCAATAACGGGGATACCCAGGCGTTTTGCTTCTTTAACGGCAATGGCCTCATTTTTCGGGTCAATAATAAACAGGGCACCAGGCAGTTTTTTCATATTGGAAATACCACCGATGGCAAACTCAAGTTTTGCTTTATCCTTGAGCATTTTAGCCTGTTCTTTTTTGGGATAGTTTTCCAGGGTACCGTCATTTTCAATGGAATTGAGGAAGTGATACCGGGAAATATTATTTTTGATTGTCTGGAAGTTGGTCAGCATACCGCCAAGCCATCTGTTTTCCACGTAAAAAGTCTCAGCGCGGTTGGCTTCTTCATAAATAGCTTCAGAGGCCTGTTTTTTAGTACCAACAAAAAGAACTTCTTTTCCGTTGGCAGCAACGCTTTTGATAAAATCATGAGCGTCTCTGAATAATTTTACGGTCTGCTGAAGGTCAATGATGTAGATCCCGTTTCTGGCACCAAAGATGTATTGTTTCATCTTGGGGTTCCAGCGTTTGGTCTGATGTCCGAAATGGACGCCTGCTTCCAGTAATTCTCTAATTGTGATGTAAGCCATTTTTTCTCCAAATTTTAAATGGTTTTAATGTTCTTCCACCCGCTTCATCCCTGACTATCGACTTTGTAAAAAGCACCGGACATCAGGTCCACGGATGTGCGTTGTTTGCGTACAAAAGCAAAATCCAAATGTATATATCAAAAAAGGGGTGAATAATCAATTCATTTTTTAAACACAGCCAGACGGTTATGCCCGGCCAGATCTTTTACAAACCCAAGGTCTGACACCCATGAAAACCGTTCGGCAAGCCGCGCTACACCTGGCTTTTGATCATACCCCATTTCAAAAATCAATTGGCCGCCAGGATGTAGACAACCCCCAGCTTGAGCAAGAATTATCCTTATGGAATCCAACCCGTCTTCTCCGCCATCCAGAGCCATGCGCGGTTCATAATCCTTTATTTCAGGGGCCAGGGTTTCGATATCTGCACTTGGGATATACGGGGGATTAGACAAGATCAGATCAAATTGCTCACGGGGCGATACAGCATCCAGCCAGGAACCTTTAAAAAAAGCAATGGGTGTTTGAGCAAGTTCTTTTGCATTTAAAGCTGCTGTTGACAGTGCAACATCGGACAGATCACTGCCAAAATACAGGTGGTCAGGACAAGCATTGGCTATCGAAACGATTACAGCACCGGACCCCACACCAAGCTCAATTACACGAGCCTTTCGTTCAGGCAGATCCAAACCGTTCAGGACCTCCATGGCTGTTTCCACAAGGACTTCGGTATCAGGCCTTGGGATTAACACCCCTTTAGTTACGCTGAACCTATCGTTAAAGAATCCCTTTTGACCAGTGATATATGCCACAGGTTCTTTGTTGACCCTTCGTTTAATTTGGGTCTTGAAAACTGCCAGCTCCTGTTTTTCTAAAGGGCGGTCATGCTGAAGATAGAGATCCAGCCGCCTTAATTCAAGAGTTTCAGATAAGAGAATTTCAGCAGTCAATCTGGGACTGTCTATGTCGTGGTCCGTAAAATACCCTTCTGTCCAGGAGAGTAATGATTTTATGGTCCAGTCGGCCACAGGAAGTGATATCCGCTGCCTATCCCATTTCTTTCAGGGCTTCGGCCTGTCTGTGGGTGCGCAGCTCGTCGATGATCTCCTGGATATCACCTTCCATGATATTGTCCAGCTTGTAGAGAGTCAGGCCAATACGATGATCAGTCATCCGGCCCTGCGGATAGTTGTAGGTGCGGATACGCCCGGACCGGTCGCCGGTACCCACCTGGCCTTTACGGTCAGCAGCCCGCTTGGCTTCTTCTTCCTGAATTTTGGCATCCAGAAGACGGGACTTGAGTACGTTCATGGCCTTGGCTTTGTTTTTATGCTGGGATTTTTCATCCTGGCAGGTAGCCACAACACCTGTGGGAATATGGGTGATACGGACCGCAGAGTCAGTTGTGTTAACAGACTGGCCACCAGGACCTGAAGAGCGGAACACATCGATTTTAAGATCAGCGGGATTAAGATCAATGTCTACGTCTTCGGCCTCAGGCAGAACAGCTACAGTCACGGCAGACGTGTGCACCCTGCCCTGGGTTTCTGTTTCAGGAACACGCTGCACCCGGTGGGTACCGCTTTCATATTTGAACTCCGAATAGGCACCCTTCCCGATAACCTGGGAAACCACCTCTTTGAAGCCGCCTGCAGCAGAGTCGTTTTTCTCGATGATCTCGATCTTCCAGTTTTT
>JAKSAU010000455.1 GCA_022361535.1 Desulfobacterales bacterium | reverse complement strand
TTTCTTCCTGGATTTCCGCCAGCCGCTCATAGCCTGACTCAACGGCCATATCACCTCGGGCGATCATCACGCCGACCTTCGGCCTGCCCATGCCGGCCAGCAGGAGCCGCGGAAAGAGGCGAAATGCCGGAACCGTTTCAATTTTCAACAAGAGGCCAAGGTTATCGCCTTTGAGTCGGTGGAGCTCATCATTGAGTTCAAAGATATCGTCGGGATGCCTGATAAAACTCATGCCGACAATATCACCATGCTCTACCACGAAAGGAAGCACTTCCCGGTCAAATTCGGTCAACGATGAAAAGCTGAGCTCGGAGTCCGGTGCATTCAGGCCCTTCTCCTTCTTGATCTTCTTTCCCTCCGGACTTACCCTGGTAATTTCCAAGTCCACCCAACTTTCGCCGGTATGACGTACGATGGCCTCGAATTTACCGTCATCGATGAAGAGACGCTCATTGACTTTCAAGTCGGTTATGATCTCGGGACAGGAGCAACCGATTTCGGCTATGTCTGGTTGACCGGTTGGACCCTTGGTCAGTCTGATCTTATCTCCAAGCACGAATTTACGCGAGGTATCGGAAGAGTCAAAGAGTTTGGTTCTCGGGTTAGGGCCGGCCAGGTCCATACAAATTTTACAGGGGCGATTGAGCTCCAGTTTTGCCTTGCTCAGGTGGCCGATCATTTTGCGCCATATTTCGGGATTGTCATGGGCGCAATTGATGCGCATGCAATCCATGCCTTGTTGCAGCAGCCAGCCTGCGGCTGCGAAATCTTGCGGAGTGGAGGAGTTGAAGGTGAATGAGCCGGTATCTTCGTAAATGCCAAGACCAAGCATGGTCGCTTCGTCTTCTGTAAGAGCGATTCCTTTTTCCATAATCATGTGCGTGATTATGGTGGTGCAGGAACCCCAATTTTCGAATCGGGAGTATGTCGGCACCAGATCATCGTCCGAGTCTGGATGATGATCATAGAGGTGTATTTCCAAGTCTGGATTATGGAGCACAGGCGCAACGTGCGCGATACGTGATTTTTGGCGGGTGTCTACAACTACCAGCGTTTTCACCGTGCTTAAATCAATGTCTTTGGCATCCTTGAAGTTAAAGAGATACATGGCGCTTTCAATAAAGAAAGAGCGCAGGTTTGCTTCTT
>JAKSAU010000341.1 GCA_022361535.1 Desulfobacterales bacterium | reverse complement strand
CCCCTAAACAGAAGAAAAAGACTGTCCCATTTTTAAACTCTAAAGAAATTCATACTCTTTTTTCTCTCTAATTGTTTTCGGAACAATTGTTCTGAAGCAAGTGAACATACGGATTCAATCATCTAGCATACAGGAAACTTAAGGAGTTATCACTTTCGAAACAAGGAGATAATAAACCAGGCAAATGTCAAATAGAGAATCTTATCCGGGACAATTCCTCGGAACATCTGGGCCTTTATTTGTCCCCATCCTTTTGAGTCCCTTTTATCGATTTTGTATTTTACATTCGGACAAGGATTGGTGGCACATCCATCCAGCCATCCAGGAGTGAGCAGCTCTGGATTGCACGTTAGCAGTTAGCACATCATTCGCAATTTGCCAATTCCCGAATATCTCTCGCAGGGCGCAAGAAACTCTGTCTTTCTCCGAACACCTGGGGCCAAATCAAACTCTTTACACTTATTCACTCTTACTCTTGCTTAAGCTTCTATCTTCTCTGAAACCAAACGTTTCTTGTTAAAAATGACGAATTCAAGTCCTCCGCCTCCTGTGAAAAATGCACAGCTTCAGGATGATGCCAAATTACGTAACACAGCAAGTGCAATACAAAACAACAGTTCTTTCGCTTTAATGACAATGACTCCAATGGAGAAAATGATTTCTTACCAAACTGAACGTTTTGAAGAAGATGAAATTGAAGATCTACCACCTGTTGAAAATGTAACGAGGAAATGCACAGATTGTCTTTGTTTACTTTTGCTTTTTGCATACTGGCTTGCAATGCTTGGTATCTCCGCTTTTGCGATTTCTGAAGGTGTTTGCTGAAATTGTGTTATTGGCTGAACGGGCGAGGTAGTCTCGCCGCGTGTTTGTTGTTTTGTGTTGCCCTGATGAGCGAGAACGCAAGTGTTCGTAATGGTTTTGTTGAAACAGTGCGTATTCGCTGGGGAAGTGGTTATATGATAATTGAGTAGGGCTTTTACCACACCCCCGCAGAGGCACTTTTTTCCCTTATTTACCTATCTTTATTTTTTTGTTGGTTGCCGCAAAATATG
>JAKSAU010000437.1 GCA_022361535.1 Desulfobacterales bacterium | reverse complement strand
GACATCAATCACTTTCTTTTTAGCAATTCTCAAAATAACTTTCCGATTGGCCCCGGAGCACAGGGGCAAGCCATATACAAAAACCGGCCCGTTTATTCTAAGAAGCGGCAGTCTTTTCCGAGATGACAGATCTGCTATTTTTATATGCGATACCCCTGCTGCTCTTGCCAACCTAAATGAAAGTGATTAAGGTGGAACAGCAGCAATGAACTGATAACCTAAAGGATAATACAAAGTGTTCGCAGAAACCGTAACCTTTCCGGCCGCTTTTTTGGCAGGCCTGCTTTCGTTTCTTTCCCCCTGTGTACTGCCGTTGATCCCGGCATATTTTTCATTTATCACTGGTCTATCCGTGGATGAACTTACAGCAGATGATAAAGAAATACGAAAAAAAGTGATCCTTTCCACCCTGGCATATGTATCCGGGTTTTCATTTATTTTTATATTGTTTGGCGCATCTGCCTCCTTTTTAGGTGGGCTTGCGTCTCAATACTCCTGGGTGGTTCGCTATGTAGGCGGCGGTATTATTTTAGTTTTCGGTCTTCACTTGCTCGGTATCATCAATATCAAGGGTTTTCAGTTTGAAAAACGGTTTCATGTCAAAGAAACACCTTTCCACTTATTTGGCACCTTTATCATCGGCATGGCATTTGGTGCCGGGTGGAGCCCTTGTATCGGTCCCATGCTGGGCAGTATTCTCATTGTAGCCGGCAGCCAGGAAACTGTCCTCAAAGGCGTGATGCTCCTTGCCGTTTATTCAGCAGGTATGGCCCTTCCTTTTATTTTGATGTCCATTTTCATCAACTCCATGCTCTCATTTATGAAAAAAGCCACGCGGGTCATGGGAATCATTAATAAATGCGCAGGTGTGCTGCTAATTGCCATCGGCCTTTTGCTGATATTTGACAAATTCCGGATTCTGGCAGTGGTTTAGCCACACCCCTTCATATGAAATACGACTCAAACGCCTTTAGAGCATTTATAGGCATTTCCACATTTACCAAGCTGCTCATGAACACCACCCGGCGCATGGTTTATCCCTTTGCACCGGAATTTGCCCGAGGGCTTAATGTGGATCTGTCTGCAATTACATCTTTGATTGCCGTAAATCAGGCCACAGCAGTCTTAGGACCTGTTGGGGCGTCCTTTGCAGACCGTTATGGGTACAAGCTGCTTATGCTTTTGGCCGTGGGCATCATTACTGTGGGGTGTTTTGCAGTCGGCCTTCTGCCATTGTATTCTGTTGTTCTTATCAGCCTTTTTCTGGCAGGACTTGCTAAAAATATATTTGATCCAAGTGTCCAGGCCCTGATCGGTGCTCATGTGCCATATGAACACAGGGGAAAATTTATCGGCATTATGGAAATTGCCTGGGCCGGAGCGACCCTTGCGGGCATTCCTTTAACCGGAATACTTATTGAACGGTATTCCTGGCAAACCCCTTTCTGGGTATTAGGATTCCTTTCTTTGGTCTGTTTTTTCCTGCTTTTAAAACTTATTCCTGGGCAAAGAAAAGATGAATCTGAGATAAAAAGGGTAAAAACAGAGCAATCCAGCATTCTGGCCAATTGGAAAACCATCATTCAAGACCGCAAAGTACTTGGTATGCTGGGTTTTGTTTTTTTTATGTCCCTGGCCAATGACAACCTCTTTGTGATCTACGGGGCGTGGTTAGAAGACTCTTACGGCCTTTCACTTACTGCCATTGGTTTTGGTACCATTCTCATCGGCATGGCTGAAATTTTAGGAGAAGGGATGACCGCGCTTTTTTCAGACCGGATCGGGCTAAAAAAGTCTGTGGCAGTTGGAACTGCAGTTACAGCATTGGCGTATCTGATGCTGCCTCTGTCCGACATTGGGCTGGAATTTGTTTTGACCGGACTGTTTATCCTCTTTTTCTGCTTTGAATTTACCATTGTCTCCTCCATGAGCCTGGGCACAGAGCTTGTACCTGAACTTCGTGCTGCCACAATGTCGTCTTATTATGCTGTCGGTGGTATTGGCAGGGTAATCGGGGCCTTTGCAGGGGGGCTTGTCTGGTCAGGATTTGGTATCTGGGGGATATGTCTTTTGTCAGGTATCTGCTCAGCTCTTGCCCTGGTGGCAATTCTGGTAGGATTGTCAAAAGCACAATAAAAGACAAGGAAATGACGCAAAGAAATTTTCAAATACCGGCCCGTTTATCCCGGAAACGGCTGCCGGATTTTTTTGTAAAAAATACGCCTGATGCCTTTTTCCGGGACAATCGAGCCTGTGTGCCAAAGTTAAATGTCTTCTTCGTTGACAGGCAGGCTGTATTGGAATACTTTTTTGGAGCCTTTATCACTGATATATGGGATATGGTTATCCGGTCCTACATACCGGTACCCGTAAAACAAACCATACCCGACAAACGCCGACGGGTATTTTAACTCACCTTAGGGGGAAATATGAGCGACTTACGCCAAACTGTTTTTCTTGAGAATCATAAAAAGCTGGAAGCCCAATTGGTTGAATTCGGTGGATGGGAGATGCCCATCCAGTATCCAAAAGGGATTATGACCGAGCACATCGCCTGTCGGACAGGTGCAGGGATATTTGATGTTTCCCACATGGGACGGCTTTATTTTAAAGGTGACAAGGCCTTAGATTTTCTACAGCATGTATTGACCAACAACGGGGCAGCCCTTGAGGTTGGAGAAAGCCAGTACACCCTCATTCAAAATGAGGCCGGCGGTGCCATAGACGATGCCTATCTTTACCGGTTTGATCCGGAGGAGTACCTGTTGGTAGTCAATGCGTCCAACAGGGAAAAAGATGTGGCACACTTCAAAGCGCACCTGGATAAATTTCCTGGCGTAATCATGGAAGATAAAACCGTTGAAAAGGCCATGATTTCTCTTCAGGGCCCAAAATCAAAAGAGATTCTCTTAAAGCTGATTACCAAAGGCATGCTCCCGGATCCCGCCCGAAACAACCTCTCCCAGGTTGAGATAGGAGAGGCAAAGGTAGACCTTGCGCGCACCGGATATACCGGAGAGCCTTTAGGGTTTGAAATCTTCACAGACAGGGAAAATGCTCAAGTACTATGGGAGTCTTTGATTGAGGCTGGAGCAGATCCAATAGGATTGGGTGCCAGGGATACGCTGCGTTTGGAAGCCGGATTGCCCCTTTACGGCCATGAACTGGGAAACGATCCGGATGGAAAAGAGATTCCCCTTTTTGCTTCCAAACTGTCCAAATTTGCCGTCTCTTTTTCTCCCTTGAAAGGTGAGTTTATTGGCAAACAGGCCCTTTATGACCAATTTTGTGCATTTAGCGATGCTATGGAAGGTAGAACGGACACCCCCTCCCCTGTTCTGCCCAGAATTGTCATGCCCATTGCCATCACCGGTAAAGGCATTGCCAGGGAAGGATATAAAATTTTCAAAGGTGATCTGCATGTGGGATATGTGACATCCGGCACCATGGTCCCATTTCTGACAGGCACAGACCAGGGACTGCTGGGCCGATTTGAAGAGCAGCCAAGCCGAAGGGCAATTGCTCTGGCATTGATTGACAGCAATTTAAAAGACGGCGATGAGTTGGAAATTGAAATCCGCAAGAAACGTTGTACTGCCTGTGTTGTGCCATATCATATGCGGTCAGAAGCCCCTCCCTATGTCAGAAGCATCCCGCATGATCAATTGGAAATACGTCTGGAGCAGGAACAGTCCAAAGACATTCTGCCGGCAGCCGCTTCACTTGTATCCGGGGCACTTGCCAACCATGGCTGGCGCCAGCAATCCTGTATTAACCTGATACCGTCTGAAATGAGCCAGTCCATCGTTTCCAGGATGCTCTCCATTTCCGATCCTGTGAACCGGTATGCAGAACACAAGGATATCAAGGCCTTTTCAGGGGAAGATGTCTTCTACTATCAGGGTACGGAATTTATCCAGGAAATTGAAACCCGTCTCAACCAGGAATTTATGACCTTTTTTGACTGCAATGCTGTTGAATCACGCGTTATTTCAGGTCAAATGGCAAATACCGCCCTTTTCTCCGCTTTGGTAGATTTTTTAAACCGGTCTGACCGGAAAAACGAGCAGCGCCGTATTGCCAAGGTTATGAACAATCATATCATTCGCGGCGGCCATCTCAGTGCCCAGCCCATGGGGGCTTTAAGGGACTTTGTGGCAAGGGACCCCAAAACGGAAAAACCAGCTGTTGTTAATTTCCCGGTATTGCCTGATAATCCGTACAAAATTGATGTTGAGGCATGCAAGGATCTTATCAAGACCCATCAGCCGGAACTTGTGATTTTAGGCAAGAGCATGATCATCCACAAAGAGCCTGTGGAAGAAATCAGGAAGTTTGTCGACGAGTTTGCGCCGGGTTGTTTGGTCATGTATGATATGGCCCATGTACTGGGGCTTTATGGACCCCACTTCCAGGAACCTTTAAAACAGGGCGCCCATGTTATTACCGGTTCAACCCATAAAACCTTTTTCGGCACCCAGCGCGGTGTTATCGCTGGAAACTTCCTGGCAGACGACGCCCTGGGAAGCCCGGAATACGAACTTTGGGAAGCGGTAAAACGCAGAACCTTCCCCGGCTCCGTATCCAATCACCATCTGGGCACTATGACAGGCCTGCTTTTTGCCGCTTATGAAATGAATCAGTTTAAAGATGAGTACCAGGCTCAGGTCATTGCCAATGCCAAGGCTTTTGCACAGGCATTAAAAGATCAGGGGCTGGATGTGGCAGGTGATCCATCCATCTCATTTACTGAAACCCATCAGGTCATCCTCAATGTAGGGTATGGTAAAGGTGCAGAAGTAGCCCAGACTCTGGAAGCCAATAATATTATTGTCAACTACCAGGCGACCCCTGAGGAAGAAGGCTTTACCGCATCCGGTGCCCTTCGCATGGGTGTATCTGAAATGACCCGCTTTGGCATGAAAGAAAAAGACTTTCAAACCTTTGCAGGACTTATGGCGGATCACATTCTCAATGGGG
>JAKSAU010000160.1 GCA_022361535.1 Desulfobacterales bacterium | reverse complement strand
TTTGTAGAAACCTACGTTCAGCAGAAATTTTTCAAAGAGCAGTATGCAAACATTTTCCAGGGAGACAAACTCTGGCAGGAGCTTGAGGTGGATGAAAGCACCACCTTTTCATTTGAGCCAGACTCTACTTACATCCGTAAGCCTCCTTTTTTCACTGATTTTTCCATTGACACGCCTGAACTGACGGACATCAAAAATGCCCGCCCCCTGCTTGTTTTAGGCGACTCAGTTACAACAGACCATATTTCACCTGCCGGTGCGATTCCTGTGGATTATCCGGCCGGAAAATACCTGACTGACAATGGGGTAAAACCCTGGGAGTTCAATTCTTACGGTTCCAGGCGGGGAAATCATGAGGTTATGATGCGCGGTACGTTTGCCAATATACGCATTACAAATAGACTGGTCGACAAAACCGGCGGGTTTACCATGACCTTTCCTGACAAAGAAACCGGGTATGTGTTCGATGCTTCCCATTCCTATACTCAGAAAGGTACTGAGCTTGTGGTCATTGGCGGCAAGGAATATGGTACAGGTTCTTCCCGCGACTGGGCTGCCAAAGGCACTTGTCTTCTCGGGGTCAGGGCGGTGATTACCGAGTCATTCGAACGGATTCACCGGTCCAATTTAGTGGGCATGGGAGTGCTCCCCTTAGTATTTATGCCGGGCGAAAACTTTGACAGCCTTGGACTGACCGGTGAAGAAACCTTTGATATTAAAGACCTTGAAAATATTAAACCCAATGCGCCTATAGAAATCACAGCTCAGAACAAGGATAAAGGTGTGACATTTAAGGCCATTGTGAAACTTAATACAGATATTGAAGTGGAGTACATCAAGAACAAGGGCATCTTACATTATGTCCTGCGTCAAATGATTTAGCCAAATAGAATCCATTGTTCCCTCCTCTTTTTACCGCCCTGAAACCTTAAAGTTTCAGGGCGGTATTTTTCCCATAGTTTACTAATCTTTTTTACTCTCTTTTTTTCCTTGTTCTTTAAAAAAATCAAAGCTATATTCCTTCCATCCTCCCAATATTGTTCCATATTATGGAACCCTATTCGATAAGAGTAAATTAGCTTCAACTAATGAAAATAATTCATTTTACTTAATTTTTTTTGTGCTATACTCCCTTTGCTGTTTTTAATTTTGTTTGTCTAATTTTAAATTTAGGGATTGTGTTTATCATGGAAATTAATCAATACGAGTTTGAGTATGGCCAATACGGAGAAACCACAGGTGTCACTATCAATTTGAGGGGATTTGACATCCTTCGGTTCAACAACATCAGCAAAGGCACCGCCTTTGACATTGATGAACGGCGCAAACTCAAACTCAGCGGTTATCTGCCGCCACGTGTAAAAACCCTTGAAGAGCAGGTAAAGAGCAGCCTCAGAATTGTTGAGGAAAAAGAAAACGATATTGAGAAATTCATCTATATCAGAAGTCTTTATGACAGGAACGTTGTACTGGCGCACGCTGTCATTGCATCGGATGTAACCGGTTTTCTGCCCATCATTTATACACCGACCGTGGGGCTGGCATGTCAGCAGTATTCATCCATGTTCCGCCGGGCCAACGGTATCCATTTTTATCCCGGCAACATTGATTACGCAGAACACATTCTGCGCAATTATACGGACCAGGATATCCGGGTGGCTGTAGTTACGGATAACCAGGGCATCCTTGGCATCGGCGACCAGGGAGCCGGCGGTATCCCCATTTGTCTTGGCAAATTGATGCTCTATACCCAGGGTGCAGGTATCGCCCCCTGGCACTGCCTGCCAATCTCCCTTGACGTGGGCACTGATAACGAAGACCTGTTGAATGACCCAAGTTACCTGGGATGGCGTGAACGCCGCCTTACCGGTGAGGACTATTATGAGTTCATTGAAAAGTTTGTCACAGCATTTAAAAAGGTTTTCCCCAAAGCCCTTTGCCAGTGGGAAGATTTCTCAAAACAGACCGCCTTTACTGTAAGGGATAAATATCTTAAGGAAGTCATTTCATTTAACGATGACATTCAAGGTACCGGCTCCATCACGCTGGCGGGTGTCATTGCAGCCATGAAAGTCAAAAACGAAAAAATGACAGACCAGGTCTACCTTGTCCACGGGGCCGGTGCCGGCGGTGTTGGAATCGCTGAACAGATCCAGACCGAACTGATGGAACAGGGGATGGGTGAAGCCGATGCCATTGCCAGAATTTTTACCCTGGATTCCAGGGGCATTGTAACTTCAGACAGGGATCTGGAACCCTATAAGCTCAAATATGCAAAAGACCCTGCAACCATGCCATGGCTGAAAACTGCCGAAGACAACACCTTGCTCAATGCAGTTAAAAATGAAAAAGTGACCGTACTTATAGGTACATCAGGCCAGCCCGGCTGCTTTACAAAAGAAGTGGTTGATGCTGTTTCAGAACATACAGATCGTCCCGTAGTTCTGCCCTTGAGCAACCCCACCACCAAAACCGAAGCCTTGCCTGTTGATCTTTATGAATGGACTGACGGTAAAGGGCTTGTGGCCACAGGTTCACCTTTTGCCGATGTTGAACACAATGGTAAAGCATACCGTATCGGTCAGATGAACAACGCCTTTGTATTCCCGGGTGTGGGATTAGGCGTAGTTGCCTCAGGTGCGACAGAAGTACTGCCGGTATTCTTCTCTGCAGCGGCTCATGCGGTAGCTGAATTCATCAGTGAAGAAGATATTAAAGACGGTATCCTCTGTCCGCCCTTAGATCAGCTTAAAGAAGTATCTATCGAAGTGGCTAAGCGGGTAGGAGCCGAAGCTATAAAAGCAGGCGTTACACAAAATGATTGTCCTTTTAGTGAGTACAAACACCAGAACGATGAAGAAAGGCTCAACACACTCATTGAGAAAATGTTCTGGAACCCTGTCTACTTCTAAATTCTGAACTGATAAATAGTATTAATCCCGGCCACGACAAATGTTGTGGCCGGGATTTTTTTACACAACACCAAATTGACATCGGACCATCTTCTTGTTACTTTTTTTAGATATTCTAAAAATCCTTGAAAAACAAATAAAATCAGGATGTGAATTATGGCTGTCTTTTCTGTTATTCCCATAATACTATTTTGGATATTGTCTCCAGGCTATTTATATGCCCAAGCCGATACGCCGGTTATCATGACAGAAGACTGGCCGCCGTATAATTATATTGAACAAGGGGAACTAAAGGGATTTTCAGTCGAATTGGTTCAGACGATGATGGATGAACTTGGTATTACGGCTGAAATCAAAGTATATCCAGGTGCAAGAGGGGAAAGATACCTGCGAAAACATGATAACCACATGTTATTTTCTCTTTTCAGAACGCCCCAAAGGGATAAGATTTATAAATGGATCGGCCCTATTTCAAACGATTCCGTATATTTCTTTAAAAGCCGTGAAAACACCCAAGTCAAGATACACAACTTGGAAGATGCCAAAAAAGTAAAACGAATCGGAAGCTCTCATGAAGGAATGATTCTAAATTTCCTATTGGAAAACGGCTTTGAAAATATCGTGAAGCAGTCACAATGGCAAACAAACATGAAACTGCTGGTAGAGGGTAAATACGACCTGATAGCCAATACCCCCCTGGCCGTAAAGTATCGCCTTAAAATACTCAACTATTCTTCCGACTCTTTAGAACAAACCCCTGTCAAACTATTCTCCTTGCCCCTTTATATCGGTTGCTCTAAAACCATGCCCGATGCTACCATTGAAAAATGGCAAAATGCACTCGATCTGATAAAAGCATCCGGAAAATACAATCTTATCTATAACAAATATAAATAAGCTGTTGCGACCTGATTACATGATTCATCTTCTAAGTATCATTTATTAAAGCGTTCCCCAATTATACCAACTCTCAATATAAGCTTCCAATTTAAACCGGGAAGAGAAGATGTTTTACGCTCGTTCTCGCACGACATCACACACCCCGAAGAAATATCAAGCCGGGCCTTACTGCCAATTATAGCAATTGCCAAAAACAATTGCCGATTGAAAGCGTTCTTTCCAAAGGTAGACGCCGAAACAAAACGAAAAACAATGGCACATGCTATAAGTAACTCTAACAATAAAGGAACCTATTTCTGAGAATCGCTCCAAATTTTGCACATAGGCTTGTTTATCCCGGAAAAACGGCATCAGGCGTATTTTTGAAAAAAATACGGCAGCCGCTTTCCGGGATAAACAAGCCGGTATCTGAGTCTACGATTCCCTGCATAACACCCTTTCCTAACTTGATTTCGCATCCAAATACCGATATACACAATATGCTATGCATGGCTGGACCGGAAACATACTGCACATTGATCTGACAACCCGCACTTATCGTGTTGAAACCCCTCCCAAACAATTTTATCAAACCTATTTGGGCGGCAAAGGTATAGGCGG
>JAKSAU010000231.1 GCA_022361535.1 Desulfobacterales bacterium | reverse complement strand
CCCTAAAAAAATATATACTATCCGGAATCTTAGGCTGTTGGTTCCATATATTGCTTGATTCCCCTTTATATACTGATATCAAACCACTCTATCCATTTAGCGACACCAATCCTTTTTTAGGAATAATTCAAGGTGAATTGATGTATACCATCTGTGTTTATTCATTTCTACTAGTCGCAGCAATATACGGATCAATTCTAATTATTAAGAATAAAAAATACTGATTATTAGTGCATTCCCGCACACTTAGCTTTGGCACGTAGGCCCGTTTTCCGGAAGAAACGGACCGGTGTCTATATTTACGATCACCCAGGACTAATGCCAGTCAGCCCTTTACAGGTATAAGGATTACTGATATTCCTTTTTCAGATTATCAGTCTCGATCTTCATAAAAGCTGGTTCAATTCCAATGGCGGCTCTCATTTCTATGCAAAGGATATTCTTTATTTTGGCTAAGCATCTGACAAAAGGGAACACCGCACCGGACTTTGAATTTGATACACCATGGGAATCAGGACAAACACTTTATGAAACTATCGGTCATAAAACTGCTGTGCTGGTTTTCCTGCGGTACCATGGATGTCCAATATGCCAGATGGAAATGGCACATTTAAAACGTGCCATTGGCCTGTTCAGGCATCAAAATGCAGAAGTGTTTGCTTTTCTTCAAAGTGAACCGAGTACAATGAGGTCTTTAGCTCAAGAAGAAGACTGGCCGTTTAATATAGTTTGTGATCCCAACGGCTTGATTTTTAAGTTGTACGGTGATGTACCTGCGCCACAAGTTCTGGCCAGCCATCTAACCCCCAATTAAACCCCTTAATAAATAGGATACAGCCTGCTCATTCCACAAAAAGTCCGGTTCAGTCTATATACTAAACCTATAATAGGGTATTTGTATTTTCTATCGACGCAGTTTGTAAAATGTGTTTGAATGAAAGGTACCTGATCTGTGATATTTATCAGACACTTATGCCATTGACAAGGATTTGTCTGCATTTGTCAAAACAAGTTATTCACAATAATCATTAAGCTTGGAAATCTACATGCAGTTACCCTGGATCCTGCTTGGGTCCAACTTGACATCTGAAAATTATTTAGTTAAAACCCAGGCTTACAGCAAGAAAAGGAGCCAGTTATGAGTATTGATGCCCATATTCTAAAAACCCTCGATTTTTTTGCGGATTTTAACCAACAAGAGTTGGAAGAGTGTGCAGCTGCACTCAAACCTAGAACAGTAGAAGCCGGCGAGATCATAATTGAAAGAGGCACTCCGGCGCTCACTTTCTTTATTATTCTCTCCGGAACTTATGAGGTTGTTTTCGAAGAAGACCGTTCGATTGTTTTAGAGGAGAGGGGAGAGGTTATGGGCTGGTCAACAGTTGTCCACCCTTTCCACTATATCGGAACTGTTAAAGCAAGCGTTGAAGGAGAGGTACTGGAAATCTCGAGCCAAGATTTTTTTGAACTGATCCAGGGAGATAATGCTCTAGGTGAAAAAATAATGAAAAAAATTGACAAAATCGCCTCAGAACGGCGGACTTTAGCTGCAGGATCACAATAAATGAGACAGGAGGATTAATTTTGTACGGATTAGAAGCCATAAGCGCTCATAATGGCTGGGCAATGGCCATTACAGGCCCACTGATAGTCATGTCGGGATTAACCATCCTGGCGATTATCATCTCTCAGTTGCACAAGCTGGTCTCCATCTTTGACAAAAAAGAGGAACCGGCCACAACCGCTTCAGTCGATAGCCAGGCCAAAAACAAGGATCAGATATCTGTTCCCAAGGTATTTCCAGACGACATTTCGGAAACAGCCGAGATCTACCAGACGCTTATTGATAAGCTTGAGCAACCTTTTGAGTTAAAAGATCTTTACCAGGTTGCTGAGAAAAACAGTTTTCCACATCCCATTCTAACGGTCAGCCGTCTCAGGGAAGCCGGAATACTGACACCCGAGGGTGAGGGATTATTTATTTGGAACAAATAAATATTCGTAATTGGCCCTAATGACTCAAAAACGAATATTTAGAACAACGACAATCATACTTTTTAGTGATGAAAAACTTTAAGGTAAAACATATACAATAATTAGGAAAAGAAGAATGGAACTGTTTCTCCAGTTTTTATCAAATACCGGATTTTCCCTCGCACAATACGGAAATTTTGTCATGCTGGCCGTCGGCTGCTTATTTGTCTACCTGGCCATTGCTAAACAGTACGAACCTCTCCTGCTGCTGCCCATTGGTTTTGGTGTCCTGGTGGGTAATATCCCATTTTTCAAGGGCTTCGGGCTGGGAATTTATGAGTCAAACAGTGTCCTGCACTATCTGTACTTCGGGGTTACCACAGGTGTTTATCCATCCATAGTTTTTCTTGGGCTCGGGGCAATGACAGATTTTTCCTCATTGCTTGCAAGACCCAAACTCATGCTTTTAGGTGCTGCTGCACAGACCGGCATCTGGGCAACACTGTTGAGTGCCATGGCACTGGGTTTTATGCCCAAAGAGGCGGCCTCCATCGCGATCATAGGCGGTGCTGACGGTCCCACATCAATCTTTCTAACCGCCAAACTGGCTCCTCACCTGATCGGTCCAATCGCCATAGCAGCGTATTCATATATGGCACTGATCCCCATTATTCAACCGCCCATTATGCGGCTTTTAACTACCCGCAATGAACGGATTATCCGTATGCCCGAACCGCGTCCGGTATCCAAAAAAGAGTTGATGATTTTTCCAGTGGTCGGCCTGTTCCTCTGCTGCTTTCTGGCACCGGCTTCCATTCCCCTGCTGGGCCCCTTTTTCTTTGGCAACATAATGAAAGAGTCCGGTGTAGTTGATCGCCTTGCCAACACTGCCCGCACAGCGGTCATTGATACGGCAACAATATTCTTAGGCTTAACTGTTGGTGCATCAACCCAGGCAGATGTCTTTTTAACCAAGGAATCCGTAGGGATTTTCCTGCTGGGTGCCGTAGCATTCAGCATTGCCACCGCATCAGGTGTTATTTTTGCTAAGATCATGAACCTTTTTATGAAAGAAAAAATCAATCCACTGCTCGGGGCAGCCGGGGTTTCAGCCGTTCCCGGTTCAGCACGTGAAGTTCATTTGGTGGGCCTTAAAGAAGATCCAACCAATTTCCTGCTGATGCATGCTATGGCTTGTAACTCTTCAGGTGTCATCGGATCTGCTATTTGTGCCGGTATTCTGTGGAGCTTTATGAGTTAAGATTTTCGATGTCCGGGCAAGACCTCAACATGTCGTGGGCTTGCCCGGCTTAACTTTTATATCAAAACTAATTTGAGAATAAAAAACAAGCTCGCCAACTAAACTATAAAAAATCACATCTCACCTAAAGACCCCTTAAAAAAACGCTGAAAAGATCAAGTCTACCCGACTGCCGGAATCTCAAAATCGGTTGCTAAAACCCAACAATTTGTCTGCCAGCTTGTAGGAAACATCGGATAGAAGTCTTTACCTGAGGATCTACCTATCCGGGAAAGGGAATCCGGTGTTTTTTTTGAATAAAATTGGCTTTAAAACGTAAAAGATCACGCTTAAATCTTTTTTTTCAAAATCGTTAAAAAAACGGCAGCCCTTTCCGGGATGACTGATCCGGTGTTTTTAAATGCGACACCCCTGTGCCAGGCCATCATAATGGTTGACTGGAAACAGTGAAATATCGTATGATCCCCCAAATTTTTTTATACAAAAACCTTGGAGAAAACTATGAAAACAAAGATGAGTTACCTGGCTGTATTTTTTATCTTTCTGTGCAGTTTGTTTTTAACCTCCTGCGGTGAACAGCAAGAAGCCCAAGCCCCCAAAGAACCGGAAAAAGTGGCTGAGCAAAAAGCTGAAGAACCTGCAAAAGAAGATAAGAAATTGAAGGCTGGGTTTATTTATGTCGGCCCTGTAGGCGACTATGGCTGGTCCCATGCCCATGATCTGGGAAAAAAATATGCTGAAGAAAAATTTCCCTGGCTGGAAACTGTTATTGTAGAGTCTGTTGCAGAATCTGACAGCATGAGAATCATTGACCGCCTGGTTCAGCAGCAGAACTGTGACGTGGTCTTCACCACAAGCTTTGGCTACATGGATGATACCATCAAAGCAGGTACCAAGTATCCTGACACACAATTCATGCACTGCTCCGGTTTCAAACGCAGCGAAAATGTGGGTACCTATTTCGGCGACCTCTATCAAATGTACTACCTTAACGGCCTTATGGCAGGTGCGCTGACCAAAACCAACAAAATCGGTTATGTGGCTGCTTTCCCCATTCCTGAGCTGGTTCGTCATATCAATGCCTATGCCTTAGGCGTTAAAGCTGCCAACCCAAAAGCTTCCGTAGACGTAAAATGGATCTATGCCTGGTACGGACCTGACAAGGCAAAAGAAGCAGCTGAAGCCCTTATCGCAGAAGGTTGTGATGCTCTTGCATTTACCGAAGATACCCCGGCTGTTATTGAAGTAGGACAGGCCCATGCTGAAAAAGGCAAAGAAATAATGACCTTTTCCCATTACTCTGCCATGCAGGCTTATGGTGTGGATTCCGTTGTTTCAGGCCAGTACATGGACTGGGGCGGCATCTATGCAACTATTCTGGAAAACATCTACACCGGCAAATGGAACACCAAAAACATGAAAGATGCCGACGTCCTCTGGCTGGCCAAAGAAAAAGCAGCCATCCTGGGCGGCACTGCCACCGATCCTGTGAACCCCAAATTTGTTCCGGCACTCAAAGAAGCCATGATCGACTCTGCAGAGTTCGGTTCAATTTCTGCCTACGACCTGGTCATGAAACGGTATGCCCAGATGCAGGAAGGCCGTGAGGTGTTTGATCCGTTTACAGGCCCCATTAATGACAACAAAGGTGAGCTGAAGATCAAGGAAGGCGAAATGGCCTCCATTGGCGATCTGATGTCAATCATGTATTATGTGGATGGTGTGAACGGCGAAATCCCCCAATAAGCATTAACTTTAATTGAAATCCGGGCCGGGAAACCTTTCTTTCCCGGCCTTTATTTTAAAAGCACATTATGAAAAAAATACAACGCCTTGAAATGGTTGATATTTGCAAATCGTTTCAGGGCATTCATGCCAATAAGGATATCAACCTTCATGTCGAATCCGGGGAAATCTTAGGATTACTTGGGGAAAACGGTGCGGGTAAAACCACATTGATGAATATCCTTTACGGTCTTTATCAGCCGGATTCGGGCCAGATACGGATCAATGGAAAGCCTATTAAAATCACCAATCCGGTTGAATCCATTAACCACGGCATCGGCATGGTTCATCAGCATTTCATGCTGGTACAAAACCACTCTGTGATTGAAAATATTGCTTTAGGCTACAAAGACACCCCTTTCTTTTTCCCCAAAATTAAAATCCGTGAACGTGTCAAAGAGTTTTCCCGGCAGTTTGATTTCCGCATGGATCTCAATCAGAAAGTCTGGCAATTATCTGCCGGGGAACAGCAGCGGGTGGAAATAATCAAAGCATTGCTCAACGGCGCAGACCTTCTTATTCTTGACGAGCCGACATCCGTACTGACCCCCCAAGAGATCAAGGAACTCATTGACATCCTGCGGCGGATGAAAGAAGAAGGCCACTCCATTATCTTCATCTCCCATAAACTGGATGAAATCATGGATATCTGCGACCGGGTCACAGTCCTCCAGAAAGGACAAATCGTAGGCGGTGCAGACACCAAAGATACAGATAAAAAAGGCCTTGCCCGGATGATGGTCGGCCGGGATGTGGTCTTTAACATTGATAAAGAAAAAATGGACAAGGGAGACAGGGTTCTCACGGTCGAAGGCATTAATGTCACCGGCGACAAAGGCTTGCCTGCCGTAAAAGACGTTTCCTTTGAACTATATAAAAACGAGATTTTCGGTATTGCGGGTGTGGCAGGAAACGGGCAGCGGGAACTGGCAGAAGCAATTACAGGTATACGAAAAATCGATACCGGTCGTGTTCTGGTAAAAGGAGAGGAAATCACCAACATGTCTCCTCGTAAAATTTATGATTACGGGGTGTCCCATGTGCCTGAAGAACGTATCCGGTTTGGCATTGCACCCGGATTATTCCTTTACGACAATGCCATTTTAAAGCAGCATCACCTGAAAAAATTTTCCAAACGGTACTTTCTTAAATACGGTCAGGTGAAAAACCATGCAAAAACCATTATCTCGGACTTTAAAGTCGCAACCCACTCCATCAACAACCAGATTAGAAACTTGTCCGGCGGTAATATTCAAAAGCTCATACTGGGCCGGGAAATCAGTGAGCAGCCACAGTTATTAGTGGCATCTCATCCCACATACGGACTGGACGTGGGGGCAACGGAATTTTTACGCCAGCACTTGTTGGAACTGAGAAGACAGGGCAGCACAGTACTGCTCTTCTCTGAAGATTTAGAAGAAATATTTGAGCTCTGTGATCGGGTAGCCGTGATCTTTGACGGGGAATTCATGGGCATCCTGGATGCTGATGACGAGCGTCTTAGTGAAATCGGCATGATGATGGCAGGGTCTAAGAAAATAGACGGGCAGACCGCCCCAATCAACCAAATTTAAGAAAAACTACACCTTACCCATGATACGGATTACCACCAGCGACCGATACAATATCAGTGCTTTAAGATCCTTTATGACCAATGTCGGCTCCCTTGGGGCCGGTTTTTTGGTCGTCAGCATCATTTTTTTAATTGCCGGCGTTAACCCATTGTACGCCATCTCCGAAATCTTTATGGGATCGTTCGGCTCATTGTACGGTATTAAAGAAACCATTACCAAAGCCATTCCCTTAATTCTTATCGGGGCAGGGCTTACCCTGGCGTTCAGGGCAAAATTCTGGAATATTGGCGCTGAAGGCCAATTGCTCATGGGCGCTATTTTTGCCACCTGGACAGCCCAGGCCTTTGGAGAAAACCTGCCTTCTGTCGTGATTGTTCCTTTGATCTTTGCAGCAGGCTTTTTAGGCGGAGCGCTTTGGGGCATTATTCCGGCCATCTTAAAAATCAAGTATTCCATCAATGAAGTCATAACGACGTTGATGCTTAACTATATTTGCGCAGAATTTTTAACCATGCTCATTGTAGGTCCCTGGAAAGGGTCAACCCGATTTGGGTTCCCCGGTACGGACAACCTGCCGGATGCAGCGATCTTAGGCATTATTCCAGGATCGAGAATCCATTATGCCACACTGATTCTGGCCATTATCTGTGCAATCGTTCTCTGTGTGGTCATTTATAAAACCCGGTTCGGTTATGAGGCCCGGGTGGTCGGGGAAAACCCGGATGCCGGTAAATATGCCGGTATTGACTTTCTTAAAACCAGTTTGATTCTCATGGCTATATCCGGTGGCCTTGCCGGATTTGCCGGTGTCGGCGAGGTGGCAGGTATCCACCACTATTTAGGGTATCCGGCATCGGTTTCGTCAGGCTATGGATTTACAGCCATTATCGTGGCCTGGCTGGCCAAGCTCAATCCTTTGTATGCGATTTTTTCCGGCCTTGTATTTGCCGGAATTATCGTGGGCGGTGACGCCATCCAGATTTCTCTCGGACTGCCGGCTGCCACAGTTGAAATTGTCAACGGCACCCTGCTCATATTCTTAATCATGGGCGATTACTTTTTACACCATAAAATCAAAATACACTTTGCCAAATAATTAGGGGTTATAATGGAAGATATTATCATATCAACGATACAGAGAACCATGGTGGCAGGCACGCCCCTGCTCCTTGCCACTACCGGTGAAGTTCTTTGCGAACGCTCCGGCATACTTAACCTGGGTGTTGAAGGTGTTATGGCCGTGGGTGCTGTTGTGGCCTTTATTGTCACAATGACCACAGGTCAGCCTTGGTTAGGCGTACTTGCGGCTGTTGGTGCAGGTATGGCTATTTCAGTGATTCATGCGTTTGCCTCAGTATCTTTGCAGGCCAACCAGGTAGTTTCCGGTCTGGCCCTTACCATGCTTGGTTTAGGCCTTTCAGGTATGATAGGAAAACCTTATGTCGGGCGTCCTTTGTCCATTAAAATGGAAGATGTAGCGATCCCCTATCTGTCAGACATTCCTTATATCGGTAAAGCCCTGTTTTATCAGAGCCCGTTTTTCTACCTGGCTATTATTCTTGCTCTAGTAGCCTGGTTTTTCCTGGAACGGACACGGCTGGGTATCCAAGTCAGGTCCACTGGCGAGAACCCCAAAGCCACTGAGACCCAGGGCGTCAACGTATATGTCGTCCGATACTGGTCTGTCATTATCGGTGGGGCTTTTTCTGCTCTTGCAGGCGCCCATTTATCCATCTCTTACTCAAAATCCTGGGTTGAGGGTATGACCGCAGGACGCGGTTGGATTGCCATTGCCCTGACTATTTTTGCATTATGGAACCCGGGGCGCGCCATCTGGGCATCATTTGTCTTTGGCGGTATCTTTGTGGCCCAGTATCTTATGCAGCCTTTGGGCATTTCACCCAATTTTCTGGCAATGCTTCCATATATTGCTACCCTGGTTATCCTGCTGGTTATCTCTTTTAGGGATCCAAGGAAACTTAATGCCCCGGCCATGCTGGCAGCACCGTACAAGCGCGGAGAAAGATAGACCATACAGATTTTAGTCTATGGCAAATCATATACCGCCCGTTCTAACAGGCTAATCGCTTATACAAGGAACCAGCATAGTTACCCTACAAACGGTTGCATTTATTTCCAAAATAGGCGTGATGCCGTTTTCTTAGAACAAATAAGCCTATATGCAAGAGAATACGGCAGCCTCAATATTAAAGTTTGACATTCTGCCTTGTTTTTCTCATAATTCTTCGGTGTATGTCATTCGATTATATTAAGGAGAAACCATGGGAACATCCAACACCCTGTCCATTGATGAAATATCAAAAATATTTTTGACCACGGCTCAAAACACCTTGGAAAAAAGCACAGGCCAGGAAGTTACTTATTCCTCTACCATACAAAAAGTCCCCAAGGTTTCAATGAAACCGGATCTGACCTGCTTTGTCCAATTTGACGGAGATTACATCGGGCTGGTCATCCTCAATTTCAGTGCAGATGCCGCTTTTGAGGTCTATAAAAAATATATGCTTAGTATGGGCATGCCCAAAGAGGAACTGGCCGCGACCATTGCAGATCCCGAGGTGGCTGATACCATCGGGGAAATTACCAACCAACTCATGGGGCAACTTATCAAAGATGTGGAAGAACAATACAGCCTTAATGCAGTTATCGGCCAGCCCAAAGCTTTGACACTTAACTCTGCCATCACCTTGGTCATTGATGCTTATTATGCGGAAAACAGACGCCTGTCACTTAAAATTGGTAATTACAGTTTCCGCATTGAAATTGCAATGGAGCATACCGAATTTGTAAATATATAAGTCCCGCAAAGGGGAAAGCCGTTTCCAAACGATTATGAAAAATCTCAAACAGATTGTTGCAGTCTGCCTGACCCTGGTATGTATTTTCTCTCCAAACGTATTTGCTATCTCTATTCCAGACGAACAAAAGCTGGGTAATGAATACATGCAGATCATAGAGGACTCCGGCCTCATTCTTCATGACCCCGTAGTCACTGAAATGATAAATACAGTAGGCAACCATATTGTCGAAGGCCTTCCTGTTCAACCATTCAAGTTTGATTTCAATCTGATCAATGATAATTCATTCAATGCGTTTGCCAGCCCTGCGGCTAATATATTTGTTCATCGCGGCCTTATCGTAGCATTGGACAATATTGATGAGTTCGCAGGGATAATGGCACATGAAGTCGCCCATGCTGCAAGTCGTCATGTCTCACAGTCCATTGATCGTTCCAAAATGGTATCCATAGGCAGCATGGCCGGGATGCTCGCAGGCGTTTTGCTCGGTGCGGCAGGCGGTGGGGGAGATGCTGCCCAGGCTTTGACCATTGGATCTGTTGCGGCTGGGCAGTCCTCAATGCTTGCATTTACAAGGGAGAACGAAACCGAAGCCGATCAAAAAGCTGTACTTTTCATGGAAAAAACCGGATATTACCCACAGGGTTTGCTCACAAGCCTTATTAAAATCAGGGAAACCGACTACCAGGGTGTAGAAGGAATACCTGATTACTTTAAAACCCATCCGGGTACAGGTACCAGAATTTCACATTTGGCCGGGCTGCTTGAAGGGTATACGCCAAGCCCGGACAAACCTAAAGCCCCTAAAAACTATGATTTCCAGATGGTCAAATACAGGGTGATCGGCCTGTATTCGAACCCTAAAATCTATATCCCCAAAATTGAACTTGAGCTTGAATTTGCTCCTAACACCCCTGCGTTGCATTATGGTCTTGGTCTGCTTTACGCAAGAATCAATCAAATCGATGAAGGAATAGACCATTTGAATAAGGCATTAGCAGAGAATATATTTGACCCTATGATTCTCCTGGAGCTTGGACGGCTCCACATCAGGAATACCGATTATGTAAAAGCAATAAGTGTTTTAAAAGGAGTAACTGATGACAAGGTGTTAGGAGATCATGCCATTTATCTGAGTGCTGTGGCCCAGATTGAGATCGGCAATATCGCTGCTGCAGAAAAAGGACTTGAACGTATACTATCAAGTAATTCACCCGGACTGGAAAGGGCCAACTACCACATGGCCAATATCATGTCCAGAAAAGGCCAGGACCCAATGTCCCATTATTATCTGGGTGTTTACTATTCAACCACACGGGATGTTAAAAATGCCTTTCGCCATCTAAACCGAGCCATAGAAACCCTGGAAGACGAAAACACAAAACAAAAGGCTCAAAAACAACTTGAGAGTGTAAAGGAAAAGGCCAAAAGGATATCCAAACAGCAAAGGTCTTAGTCACCTTACGAGCATACTAACCAAAAAATAAAAGCGATGGAGAGTTGAATCTCACACAGCTTTTTTAATGGCAATTAATGCGCTAAGGCATTTTATACTTTATCAAAACTTTTAAACTGCATGGTAAAGGTGCCTCGGCCCTGGGTCGCTGACCTAAGGGCTGTGGAATAACCAAACATTTTTGCCAGGGGAACCACGGCTTTAACAATCTGAATATCAGCCTTGGGATTTATGGATTCTACTTTGCCGCCACGGGCGTTAAGATCGGCAATGGCATCTCCCATGTTGGCATCCGGAACAAAAACCTCTACATCCATGATGGGCTCAAGAAGTGCCATCTTGGCCTCTTTAAGGGCCTCTTTGCAGGCCATGGCGCCACAGACTGAAAATGCAAGCTCCGATCCCCTGCCCTCTTCGGTGCCACCATTGGTCAGTACAATTTCCACATCCACCAGGGGGTATCCTTTGAGGAATCCGCCTTCAAGACTTTCTTTGATGCCTTTTTCAATGAGTGGAATATACTGGTCAGAAACCTGCTCATCAGTTACCAGAGATCTAAATTTAACCCCCTCGCCACGTTCCAGAGGATTGAGTTCCACAGTAAGATTGGCATAGTGGGACTTTCCCTGTATATCCCGTTCAAACACGGCCTGACCTCGTGATGATGCAGTAATAATCTCCCGGTAAACAACCTGAGGCTTGCCGACGTTTACGTTAGTGTTGAATTCCTTGACCATCCTGGAAATAATGATCTCAAGATGGAGTTCACCCATACCTGACAGGATGGTCTGGCCGGTCTCCTCATCCTTTCTCATTTTAAGGGTAGGATCCT
>JAKSAU010000787.1 GCA_022361535.1 Desulfobacterales bacterium | reverse complement strand
CTGATCTGGATCTGTCCGAACTGGACGACGAAGCGTTCGATATCTAATCCAGGAGCCCGGCAGCTTCAGCCGCCATCGTCACCCCGCTCTGATTGTTGGAGGCCGTCAGCCGGGTGCAATCCCTCAAATCAGGCACCGCATTTGACACGGCAAACCCTTTTCCGGACCAGGTCAGCAGATCCTGGTCATTCGTGTCATTCCCCACGGAAATCACCCGGGATCTGGGGATATTCAACTCCGCCGCAAGCCATGCCGTTGACTGACTTTTTGATACCTTTTCGTGAAACACCTCTATCCAGGAAGATCGGTGATCCAGGGGAGAGGTGGCATGGATCACGCTGAACCGTGCCAGATCTGACGAAACCATTTCCAGACGGGACTTGGCCAGTCCCCCCTGGACAATGGCCAGCACCTGGGTGGCGGATTCGAACAACCGGGTTGCACCGTTCATGGGCTTGGAAAAGGGTTGGTACAACTGGATCCGTCTTTTAAAATCAGGATTGTCACGGCCATGGGATTTATACTGGAAATAGGGGGTGTCCGGTATGGCTTTATGGACCATATAATCGTATGCCAGTTCGTCAAAATAGGCCGTGATCTCCTCCACGTCGGATTTTAAGATAGAGAGACTGCGGATAATGGTTCCGGTTTTCATATCCATGATTCCGGCGCCGGTGGAGAAAAGCAGGTAATCCACGGGGAAATCCCGGTTTTCAATCCCCATGTCCGTCATGGCCCGCTCAAAGGAATAAACACTTCTGCCGGTGGCAATGGCGGTCGTCACACCGGTTTCCCGCAGGCGTTCAAGGGTTGCCAGGTCCGTCCGGGAAACCCGTTTGTCGTCCCTGAGCAGGGTCCGGTCAAAATCGGTGATAAACAGAGATTCCGGCATCTCTTTATGTCCCTGTATCTTCCAGAAGCCCCTGAACGGTCCTGAGAATATCATCCATATCAAAGGGTTTCATGAGCAGTGTGGCAGTTGATATCCGTTCCATGACATCTGTAGGCAGGGTAATGCCGGTGCAGACAATGACGGGCAGTTCCGGTCGGATCCTGCGAACCGCCTCCATGAGCTGATCCCCGGTCATCCCCGGCATGGTATAGTCGGTGATCAGCAGATCATACCGGAGGGGGGCCCGCTTGAACAGGTCAAAGGCAATCAGGGAATCGGTGGTGATATCCACTTCATACCCATAGTCTTCCAGCATTTCCTTTCCCACTTCCGCCAGATAGATCTCATCATCCACAAATAGAATGTTTTTCCCGGCAGTCGCGTTGGTATCCCGGTTTTCTT
>JAKSAU010000053.1 GCA_022361535.1 Desulfobacterales bacterium | reverse complement strand
TATTACCAATGGATTTTTAGCCCCTGAGAATGTTATTTTGAAATAACATACCGACTCTGTAGGATTTGACAAACCTGGTATCTGGCTACTTTTTTCGGGTACCTGCTCCACCAAAACAAGTGCCAAATCCATACCATCGTTATTGCCCGTTTCTTTTTGATTCAAGGCATTTTGAAATCCTTCATTAACTAATTCCAGTGCTTTTGCCGGTTCGTACACTTTTTTAATATTAATAACCTCGTTCAAAAGGTTATTTCCAATGCTTGAAACTAAAGCTCCAGGAACACCATGACCCGTGCAATCAGCCACACACAACAACGCTTTCAACGGCTCTTCTTTTTTAGAATTTAAAGCTGAAAACCAGTAAAAATCACCCGAAACAATATCCTTGGGTCTAAATATTATTTCCGAATCCAGGTATTTGCCCAACTCTTCACGGGTTGGTAAAAACGCCGTTTGAATACTTTTAGCATAGGTTATACTTTCTTTCACATTTTGGTTGATGTTATTAATAACCTCGTATGCTTTGGCGTTATCAAGTGCAATTGAAATGTAAGACGCCAGAGTTTGAAAATTGGTTAAATCCTCTTTCGAATACTCATTCTTTTTAAAGGAGTTGATGATAATAATTCCAATCTTCTTATTCTCAACCGTAAGCGGTAAATGAATCCTGGATTGTGATTGCTCTTTCAACTTAATACCAGGAATATCATCAAAATAATTTTTACAATCTACTTCAAAATTATTGATAAACACCGGTTTTTGATTATTAAAACACCAGGCGGTAAGACTGTTAGCATCGTCCAATTCCTTTACCACCTCTTTCTTCACTTTTCCATTATAAAATACCGGGTATACAATAATATTCTCCTGTGCATTGTGCAACCCAATACCAAAAGCATCCACATGCAGTATTGATTTTACATAGTGATAAATCATATCGTTGATAGACGAAATGCTAAGTGTGGTAGTAATTTTTTGTCCAAATTCGCTTAACACTTCCAATCTGCGGTACGATTCGGAAATTTCTTTCTTTTGCACCTCCAACTGTTCGTTGACAGTAAGCATTTCTTCATTTTGTTGCTGAATTTCCTCGTTCTGTTGTTGAATTTCTTCATTTTGGGCTACAATCTCTTCCTGTTGTTCCTTTAATTCATTATTCGCCAGACCTAGTTTTTTATTTCTAATAATAATG
>JAKSAU010000066.1 GCA_022361535.1 Desulfobacterales bacterium | reverse complement strand
TGTTTCTGGTTTCGATATACTACTTTACCTTTCTGGATAATTGTGATGCCGTTTGGGGAGTTTTCCACAATATCCCTTAGATTCTTTTCTTCTCTGGCCAAGGCCTGTTCCACCTGCTTTCTCTGCAACCGCCGCCACAAGCCCTGGGCAAGGAGGGTCAGCTGCCTTAAGTCTGCTGCATCATAGTCGGTAGATTTATTTCCGACACCTGCAACAACCACGACCCTGTCCCCTTTAAATATAGGCACATTCATATACCGATTCAGGGTCTGGTATTCTTTGGGAACCCCTTTTTTCATGGGGTTGGATACGGCATAATTATTTGAGATGACCGCTTTTTTAAGCCGGACGGCCTCTCCCCACAACCCTTGGGTTTCAATGGTGAATCCACTGGTAGACATAGTTGCCATTTTATTTTGCCTGGCTGATTCAGTTGACCGGATAGAATAAATCATACCTTCCTGGTCATCAAAGGCCAAATATCCGAACCGGCTTTTGGTCAGCCGAATCATCTGGTGGAAAGCGAACTCAATAATCGCCTGAATGGAATCTTTTGACCGCTCGTTGAGTTGAAGCAGGGCATCCAGACGCATTTCATTGAACCTGACCGCTTCAGTACGCTGATTCACCTGACGTTTCAAGGTGCGGTTCCAGGCAAACACAGTACCGACCAGGGCCAGGACACAGGCAAAAATCCCCGCAACGGAATACCAAAAAAGACGGGTTTTATAAAAGGGTGTCGTATCCAGCCGAATCCATTTGGAATAGATTGCCTGGTGCTCCTCTTGACTGATGTCCGCCAGGGTCTTTTCAATGATTCCTGCAAAAAGCGGCCAGTCATCCCTGACCCCCATCCCTTGATGGAGTTCAAAACCAGTATAGCCGGCAAGGCGCAGGTTTGTAATCTTTTCTTTTTCTATGACGTAAAGTGCATTTGGCACTTCGGTGATCATGGCGTCCAGTTCCCCGAAGGAAACCTTGTAAAGCCCGGCCTTGTTGTTTTCTACTTCTTCAAGAGGTAAATAAGGATATGATTTGCTCACAAGTTTTCCAACCGCGTAATCTTTGGGGACACCGATACGCATTCCGGCCATCTGATCCAGGGAGAAATTTTGGGTCATCTCCTTTCTGACAATGATGGTGGTTTTAACATTGACAAATGGCCTGGACCAAATCATAAATTTTCGCCTGTCAGGGGTTGGCTGGGCAGCGGTAATCACATCAATTTCTTTTTTTCTGGCCCTGACAAGGGTATCGGCCCAGGAAGGACTCCGGACAATCTTAAAACGGATCTTAAGGCGGGCTTCAATCAAACGGACATAATCAGCTACAAGACCCTGGTATACATCGTTTTCATCAAAAAACTCCATGGGTTCCCAGTCAGGCGCCGGAGCAAGACGGATTTTGCCGTCATTGTTCGACAACCATAGCCGTTCCTCAGCCGTAAGTTCCGGCCCGTTGCCAGCTGAGGCTTCCGGGACCAAGCACAAACATATTAATGCGACGATAACGACCGTAGCTGCGCTTATAGCATTTAGAGATTTCATCATAGACCCAAAGAGTAACATAAATATTAATCATACAAAATATATACCATATCATTACAGATCTAACCCGCCTCAAAGAAACATAAAGCAGTGTATCCAGCCCATAGTCCAGAACAATTACATAGAATTCTGGCACGCAGGCGCGCTTATCCCGGAAAACGGCATCAGGCGTATTTTTGGAAAAAATACGGCAGCCGTCTCCGGGATAAACGCGCCGATATCCATATATTCACCCCCCTT
>JAKSAU010001104.1 GCA_022361535.1 Desulfobacterales bacterium | reverse complement strand
TTTTTCCCACTGTGGGGCCTTACTCCTGGAAGGTGCGCGGCCAGGGTTTTTACACCAACAAAGCGTGCACTGAGCGCGATGCAATCACCTCTATACCTGTCCTTAAAATTTACACAAAAAATTCTTGCGGTGTCTGCGCTGTATATGTCACTGACGGCTGTAGTTCAGATACTGGAGAAGTATTGTCAACTGTTGGTGGTTGGGTGGCGGTGGCCGGAGTGAATATTTGTCAGCCTGATGTTTTTGCTGCATACAATTTGTTTGAGTGCTCTTTCTTTGGTGTAACTGTTGAGGCTGAAATACCTGCCAGGTTTGGCAGGCATGCTCTTACCAGTGACGGCGCAGAAACCATGGTGCAATACTACAACCGTACGTCCTGGTACTGCGGACTGTGGGCTGGTCCTTTAGATGGTCCGAACTTTATTATCTATAATCCACCAGATTATCCGTCGGTTGATGTTCCTATACAGTATTCGCCACAGGGGTACGAACGGCAGTGTGCTGGTGATAACGCTCCGCCTGGTATTTGGAAACCATACAAACGGTCGGGGCCTTTTACTATTTATGAGTATCTTTGCCCATGATTAATTACAACGTGTATACGCTGCAATTGCTACAGAGCATGAAGTCGCTGCTTGATCAATGGGAACAAAAGTCGCCCGGGCGGCGTGAAGTCATGTTTCGCGCGTTACAGAATGTGCGTCCGAGCCATCTCGCGGACGAACGGATTTGGGATTTCGAGGGGCTTAATGCCCGCGAGTGAGGCGGCTTTGCCTGTTCTCCTTGCGATTTCCATTTAGGCCGGATCGCTTTAACTGGACGCTGTGTAGGCCGCCGGGACGGCGGCGGGTTTCAGACAAGCGTCAACGATTTCGTGACCGAAAAATATCCCTCCGAACGCTCGCGCCCAAATTGCCGACTTGGCGTTGTCATTTTGAATTACCGCACGCCGGAGATGACGATTGCGTGTGCGGACTCCGTATTGCGCGATATGGGAGCGATCGACGGGCGCGTCGTGATCGTCGACAACCGTTCGAACGATGGGTCGG
>JAKSAU010000587.1 GCA_022361535.1 Desulfobacterales bacterium | reverse complement strand
CATTTAAAAGATATCTTCAAGGACTTCAATACTCCCGTCACCATTCTGCCCGATTACTCAGAAAGACTTGAAGGGCCATCTTGGCAGGAATACCAAGCTATCCAGGAAGGGGGAACCCCCATCTGTGAAATTGAAAGAATGAATGTAGCTGTCCACAGCCTGGAGTTTGGTGCGGTCCTATCTTTAGCTGCTGACAGAGGCATGGAGACTGCGGGTACGATTTTGGGAAAACGATTCAGCATTCCATGTACCCGAATGCCTATCCCAATCGGTGTAAAGGCCAGTGACCGTTTTTTCGACTCCCTATCCCAAATCACAGGCAAGCCTGTTCCGGAACGATATCGCAAAGAAAAATGGAGGCTCGTTGATGCCTATGTAGATGGAAATAAGTATGTCTCCAGAAAACGGGCAGTCCTATACGGCGAGGAGGATTTTGTTGTAAGCATGGCAGGGTTCCTGGCTGAAATAGGTATTATACCTGTCATCTGCGCTTCAGGCGGAAAAAGCGGCACGTTTCGCCAGGCCCTTAAAGACACTCTGCCGGAAACAGTTATTGATCAGGTACTCACCTTAGACGACATGGATTTTGCCCGTATGGAAGAAACAGCTGCAGCACTACCTGAGGAAAAAGCACCGGATCTGATCATCGGCAACTCCAAGGGATATGCCATGGCCAGACGGCTAAAGATTCCTTTGGTCAGGGTAGGCTTTCCTATTCACGACAGGGTCGGCGGCTCACGGATTCTCCATATCGGTTACAAAGGTGCACAACAGCTTTTTGACACCATTGTCAACGCCATACTCCAGGACAGACAGACCGAATCTAAAGTTGGATATTCGTATATGTAATGATTTGAAGGAAAAATAATGATGAATATAGATAACCACCCATGCTTTAATAAAAATTCTTGTCGAGACTTTGGACGTGTCCACCTCCCTGTAGCACCGGCCTGTAATATCCAGTGCAATTTCTGCAATAGAAAATTCGATTGTGTCAATGAAAGCAGACCCGGGGTTTCTTCTTCCATCCTTTCTCCGGACCAGGCAATGGCCTACCTGGCAGAGGTGGTCGAAGCCAAACCGAACACCAGTGTAGTCGGTATTGCAGGTCCCGGAGATCCGTTTGCCAACCCGGTACAAACCATGGAAACCCTGCGCAAAGTCAGGGCAGCATACCCTGACATGCTTTTATGCGTGGCCACAAACGGATTGAATATCGGGCCCTATCTGGATGAATTAGCGAAACTTAATGTCACCCATGTGAGCATTACGGTCAATGCCGTGGACCCTGCCATTGGTGAGAAAATATATTCCTGGGTAAGGGACAACAAAAAGACGATCGGACCTGAGCTTGGTGCAAAACGTTTATTGGAAAGACAGCTTGCTGCCATAAAAGGGCTTAAGGACCGGGAAATCATGGTGAAGATCAACTCAATTGTCCTGCCTGGAATAAATGATGGCCATATGGAAGAGATTGCCCGGAAAATGGGAGAACTTAACGTGGATATATTCAACTGCATGCCCTATTTTCCTACAGACGGTTCTAATTTTTCCCACCTGGGGGAACCGCCTAAAAAAATGATAAAAAAAATACGCAAAACCGCCCAGGCATATGTTCCCCAGATGACACATTGCAAGCGGTGCCGTGCTGATGCAGTGGGTCTCCTGGATGACCCGTTGAACAGGGAGCTCATGGACAGGCTGACCTATCATGCAAATACGCCTATCCCATTTCCAACTAAGGTTCAAACACACGAGCCGGTCAAGGAAAAACACGTAACCAAGACAGACACGTCTGTCGATAACCCTAAGGTTCCATCTGAAGAAAGACTGTTTGTTGCTGTGGCCACCCGCGAAGGGGTTCTGGTCAACCAGCACCTGGGAGAAGCAAGGCAGTTAAACATTTATGACTTAAACCACGACATTCCCGTGATGGTTGAAAAACGTCGATTACCCAAACCAGGCGGTAAAGATTTCAGGTGGTATGGCCTGGCACAGGCAATCAATGACTGCCATACCCTCCTGGTGTCAGGTATTGGAAACAACCCCAAAGAAATCCTAATCAAAGAAGGTTTAAATATCCTGGAAGTAAACGGAATGATTGATCTTATATTGTCAGCCTTAAAAAATAACGAGGACATAAGCCACCTCATTGTCCGGGAACACGCCGGCTGCGGAGAGTGCCGCGGAACCGGCACAGGATGTATGTAGCATCATGATCCGTCCCAACACCAACAAATCTAAAGGGTTCGCAGTACTTAGGCACGTTTATCCCGAAAAAAGGCATCAGGCGTATTTTTTGGAAAAAAATACGTCAGCCGTTTTCGGGATAAACGTGCCGGTACATGCAACTACGAGAACCCGAACCACCCCCATAACCACCTGCAGTGCATATTGTTGATCTGCGCTCGCTTAAAAACACGAATGGAGAAAAAATGAAAAAACCTGAGAAACACATCATGGTCTGTGCAAGCTTTCGTCCCAATGGAGAACCCAAAGGCAAATGCCATCGTAAAGGATCAGGCGGATACCTGCCCTATATTGAAAATGAAATTCTGGACAGGGGACTTGATGATGTCCTGGTCTCTTCCACATGCTGTCTGAAATACTGCGACGAAGGACCGGTGGTCATCGTTTATCCGGATAATGTATGGTATGGCCACGTGGAAAGCGAAGAGGCCATTGACGACATTTTGGATGCAATAGAAGACGGCACCGTTGCAGAGGACTACCTGCTCTCATGACAAGAGAAACAGCCAGTGTATGGATGGTGGACACCACCCTCAGGGACGGGGAACAGGCACCTGGTGTCATGTTCCGGCCCCTGGAGAAACTGACAATTGCCTCGGGGCTTGCAGCCTGCGGTATTGACGAAATAGAAGCAGGCATCCCGGCCATGGGGGAACTTGCCTGCAGTGAAATAAAGGCTATGTCCCGCCTGGATCTTCCCTGCGTCCTCTCCTGCTGGTGCAGGGCTGTAAAAAAAGACATCCAGCTTGCTGCCGGTTGCAACACCCCTGGGGTACATATCAGTTTTCCAACCTCTTCTATCCTTCTCAAAACATTTGAAAAGGATGAATCCTGGGTATTGAGAAACCTGGAAGAAACCGTCAAATACAGCCGAAAATATTTTGACCAGGTATCGGTAGGCGTCCAGGATGCCACCCGGACCGATAACAATTTTCTTCTTCAATTTGCAGAGTTGTCCATGGCGCTCAAGGTCCATCGTTTGCGGATTGCGGACACGGTTGGCATGGCAAGCCCTGCCATGGTGATGGAAATGATTTCACGGCTCATGACCCATCTGCCAGGCCTAAACCTTGAATTCCACGGACATAACGACCTTGGCATGGCGACGGCAAATGCCGTGTCAGCAGTAGACGCAGGAGCAACTGCTCTCAGTGTAACGGTGAACGGCCTTGGAGAGCGGGCTGGGAATGCGCCTTTGGAAGAGACAGCCATGGCATTGTTTGGTATCGGGGCCAAAAAAGGGAATATCAACTTAACCGGTCTGACACAATTGTGCCAGACCGTTGCCCGGTTTTCAGGCCAAACAATCCAGCCAGACAAACCTATAATCGGGTCCCGGATCTTTTCCCATGAATCCGGAATCCATTGTGCCGGAATCCTAAAGACCCCTTTGACTTATGAGCTTTATGACCCCTCAAAAGTTGGCAGATCATCCCGCAAACTTGTCTTGGGTACCCATTCGGGAGCGTCCGCAATAAGGCATGAGCTGGCCCAGATGGATATCCATGTTGATCTTTATACTGCCAGGCAACTGCTTCCCCGAATCCGGGAAGCTGCCATGGTCTCAAACAGACCTGTTTCACCGGAACACCTGGAATCCATTTATCAAAGTATTTTCCAAAAAACTTAGCTCAGTGGTTCTAAAACAATTTAAACCCTGGAAAAAAGTTTTCCTTTAAATTCATCAAAGATGTTGATTGCCGTTCTAAACTTGTTTTTGATTAAATAGTCATCATGGAAGTGCATAAATTCAATTGACTTCTCCCCTATTGGGTATTATGGATTTACTAAGCAGCTTCACTGATTCTTAACCAGGAGGCGTTTCATGGAAAATAAGCTCTTTCAGGCTATGGTCGTACGAGAAACCGAACCCAAGACGTTTTCCCGATCCATTGAAGAGCGGTCTGTCAATGACCTGCCCGATGGTGAAATCCTCATCCGGGTACTATATTCATCATTAAACTACAAGGATGCATTATCTGCTACCGGTAACAAAGGGGTAACCCGGTCATTTCCCCATACCCCGGGTATAGATGCGGCAGGAATTGTTGAAGAAAGCCGCTCAAGTACCTTTTCTCCCGGAGATGAAGTTATCGTTACCTCCTATGACCTGGGTATGAACACCTCAGGTGGTTTCGGTCAGTTTATCCGGGTCCCTGAGAACTGGGTCGTGCCATTGCCTAAGGGATTAAGTCTTGAAGAAAGTATGATTTTCGGAACAGCCGGATTCACGGCAGCTATGTCTGTTGAAAGACTTTTGTCAGGCGTACAACCATCCCAGGGACCGGTATTGGTGACCGGTGCCACGGGAGGTGTTGGTTCCCTGGCTTGTGCCATTCTCAATCGGCTTGGATATGAACTCGCTGCCGTTTCCGGAAAGCCCGATGACGGTTTCTTAAAATCCCTTGGCGTAAAAGAGATTATATCCAGAGAAGACTTCCTTAAGGACACAGACCCACCTTTACTCAAACCCCGCTGGGCCGGTGTGGTGGACACTGTGGGCGGAGACATACTCGGCACAGCCATCAAAGCAACACAGGAAAGCGGCATTGCCACCTGCTGCGGCCTTGTGGCATCCCCCAAACTGCCCATAACGGTATTCCCCTTTATTCTAAGGGGTGTGGCCTTGTTTGGGATCGATTCACAACACTGTGCCATGCCGCTGAGACAAGATCTTTGGACACGATTGGCAGACGAATGGAAGCCTGAACTACCAAATGAAATGACCACAACAATCAATTTAGGCGATCTGGACCCTTACATAGACGGTATTTTGAAGGGGCAGATCAAGGGCCGGACCCTTGTCAGTTTAGGTTAACGCCCGAAAAAACCTCAAAAAATAAGGAGAGTCCTATGAGTACCCCCCAACATTGCCCTGGATTTGAAAATTTTAAACAGCTAAAATCATTTACCTGTAAATGCCCCAAATGTAATGCGTCCAAAGAAATTTTTTCGGACGAATTTGATAAAACCCATACATGCGCAGAATGCGGGGAGGAAATTGATTTTACCACCTGCAAATATGAGGCAGGCTAAAGCCCACGCGGCAGGCTAAAACAAAATCTTAAAACTTTATTTATCGGTCTGATTCGTAATACAAAAGACCCCCAGTGTTGCCCTTCAGGGTATCTAATACTGGGGGTTTTTTTGTTTATCATTAAAAGACAAATTCTCACTGAATATAGGGATTTTCAAAAATATATTCCCTTATAATGCGGTTAGATTAATTATAGGCAGTTTCCTCAAAAGAAGGTATTGCCATTTGAGCCGGTTTTTGTTCTATGGGATACCCTTGTTCACCAGTGCCAATCGGAAATTTATTTTGAGACTTGCTATAGTTCTGACGAAAAACTCTAAATCAAGAGACAGACAGGTTAACGCTTGACGTCTTATTCCGGTGTCAGACTGATATTGAATTCTTTCATCTTCTTGTACAGCAGTGTCCGGTGTATACCCAGCAGTCGTGCAGCTTTAGCTTTATTATATCCGCTCCTGGCAAGCGCCTGATAAATGGCCTTAATCTGGGCCTGGTTTTTGGCTGTTTTCAAATTTGACCTGTCAGGTGACTTTTTAGGTTTCCCGGTGAACGCCATGGAAAAGGGCAAATCACCCTTATAAATAAAAGGAGATTGAGAGGCATACATGGCCCGCTCTAAAACATTGGATAACTCCCTGACATTTCCAGGCCAGTCGTGATGGATTAATTCTGTTTCAGCTTCCTTTTCTATCCTTTTATCATGCAAGTTCGCTTCTTTTATCATCTGCAGGAGCAGATGGTTTGCAATGGGTAAAATATCCTCCCTGCGCTCGCGTAAAGGGGGGATCTCTATGGGAATAACATTGAGCCGGTAAAATAAATCTTTTCTGAACCGTCCTTGCTCCATTAAGGTTTCAAGGTCTTGGTTCGTGGCACATATCACCCTGAAATCCGGTCGGATAATTCGGGTTCCCCCAATCTTTTCAAATTCTTTTTCTTCCAGTACCCTCAATAATTTGGGCTGCATTTCAAGGGGCAAGTCCCCGATTTCGTCAAGAAAAATGGTCCCCTTGT
>JAKSAU010000321.1 GCA_022361535.1 Desulfobacterales bacterium | reverse complement strand
TTGGCATTGAGCTTGGCCAGGCACTTCATCGGCTGGGTGTGGACATCATAGCCTTTAGTCGGCGTAAAACCGCAGGAGGCCTTACCGATCCTGATCTTCAGGTATATGCGTTTGAGCATTTTTCAAAGGAAATGAACATTGAACTTGGGGTCGCCGACATCTACCGCAGGTCGGAAAACGGGGTCGTTGTAGGATACGAGGGCAAAGAGTGGGAGGTTGAACGGATATTGCTTGCCACAGGACGCCGCCCTGCAGTCCAAGACCTTGATCTTGAAAATCTGGGTGTCAAACTGGATGACAAAGGCATGCCGTCTTTTGATCCCGGCACCCTGCAGATCGACGATTTGCCCATTTTCCTGGCAGGAGATGTGAACGCCCAAAAACCTATTCTTCACGAGGCTGCTGATGATGGAACCATTGCCGGGTATAACGCTACGGTTGATAATATAACCTGTTTTAAAAAACGGACTCCTTTGGCTATTACCTTTTCATCCCCGGATATTGCTATCGCAGGGCAGTCTCACAAGGAGCTGACAGCTCAGGGAATTGAATTTGTTACGGGCAAAGCCTCTTGGGAAAAACTTGGACGGGCCAGGATGATGCTTGGAAAAGCAGCCGGAATCGCCCGTATCTACGGGGACAAAAAGGACGGCAGACTTTTAGGCGCTGAACTGATGGCACCAGGCGGTGAACACATGGCCCATCTTTTATCCTGGGCCGTGGGCGCCGGTCTGACTGCGGCACAGGCACTTACCATGCCTTTTTACCATCCGGTGCCCGAGGAGGCGTTAAGGTCTGCACTGGCCCAAATTTTAAAGCAGATCGACGCTCCTCTTCCTGAAACCCGGATGGAATTATGCCAGACAACGAAAGAGTCTTAAAAAAGTTCATCCATCCAAAGAGTTAAGGATGAAACCGCTTTTAGGTTTTTTGACTTTTTCAGGTCCGGCTGATTTTTGCGCAATGTCTTCAAACTTATATTACCGTTGCAGATAAAAATGAGACAACACCTCTTTTGGTCAAACCAGTGGTGATTTTGTACTGTGTCCCTTCTATACCGGGCTTGGAAAAGTCCACCCTGCCGTCCTTTGGCGTATAGCCTCTCCATGGGGTGGCATGGGGCCGGAATACGGTTAACCGGATGAATTCATCAGTCGAAAGGACAAAAAAACATTGAATAGCAGACTTTCGTCCCCACACTTTGAAAACCAGCTTTCCGATGTACTCCCCGGGGGCAATATTTGTAGATTTATAATTTGAGGGATTCAGACCATCTTGCATCGCATCTTTAAATCGATAGGCTTTGGATGCACAAATAAATTCCTCTTTTTTGAGCGTTGCATATGTAAATTCCTTAGCCGCTAAGCTGGGCTGCATCATCTTGAAAATAGACCGGGTCTCACAAAACTCAATAAATGCTTCGGCATCTTCTTTAGGGAAAACCCTTTTGGCCGAGGGTCTGCCGGATTTGGGACAGGTTTGCTGGCAACAAAAAGACCGGCTCAGCAAATTGGTGTCCGGGGTACTGGATTTTACTCTTTGAATTCTATTAATGGATACACCCAGCCGGTTTGCGATTTCAATAAATGAATATGCATCTTTATACAGAGCTTTAAATGCTTCCAGCGATGACACCGACACAGAGATGTTCGGCGTATTCGCCTTTGTATCCACTCCGCAGAATATCTCCGGATGAGTATCTATAATTTCTAAAACTTGATTAGGACCCACTCCAATCTCAAACGCCGCATCTTCCAACGAACAGGTTTTCTTCATTAAGTTTTACTCCGGCCACACAAGGATTATCTTCTTCAGCAAAAAAATCCCATGCTCTTATCAGCAATGGTAAGCCGTGTAAAGACAATCATGAATCCGGAATATTATTTTGAATATTATTTGGATGTTGCTTTGACCAAACCTGACTCAATCGCTGCATCCTGATCCTGGAAAATGGCCATCGCAGTTATCATCGGGTTAAATCCGAGTTTTTCATAGAAAGCTTCCTTTCCGGGATTGGCATATAAAATGATTTTTCTATGCCCTTTTGAAAGCGATAACAATTCTTTCACAATTGATTTACCGATTCCCTTGCCTTGAAATTCAGGGTGAACGACAATATCACAAAAATAGGCGCAATCAACGCCGTCAGCGACTGCCCTGCCAGCCCCGATAAGTGTTGTGCCCCTATAGACAAAGCATTTAAACATGCTGTTTTTCATGACTTTTTTAAGATAGTCTACGGGTTTAATACCTAAAGGGGCTATTTTATACAGCAAGGACAGTTCGTCCCAATCTATACTATCTGTATTATATGACCACTTAAGTTCCACTTTCTTTCTCCTTTATATTCAAAAGGAAACGGCAAACCGCTTGGTTTGATAGCTTGAATGCTCAGCGTTATTAATCGATAAACCGGTTCCATTTAGTATTATAAGTCAGTGCTTAGTTTTTGCCAGCCTTTCACTTGGCAGGACAACAATATTCAGGTTGCTCTTATCACCTGTCTTAGCGACTCCAAGTATTTTAATGCTCATCGGTTTCTTCCTTTAGCAAGCTGGATCAGGAACATGGCCATTATGATCAGCAAAATGCCGGGCACAATTACGGGGGAAAAGCGTTCCATACCTAAAATGATGCTCAGCAAGATGACAAAAACAGGTGTGATAAAATTGTAGGCAGATGCTTTGGCCGCACCGATCCGAACAATGCTGAACTGCATCAGAAAAAAGGTGATCAATGTTGTAAAGACAGATAAATAGGCAATTGCTGCATACACATTCAGCTCAACACTCTTCCAGTTTATCTGTCCTAAATCTTGCCAGGAAATAAAAGACAGCCAGACACTGCCCCAGACAAGCACCCAGAACGTCAACAATTCCATGGGTTCGTTTTGATAGAGTTTTTTTATCAGCACGTTGTACAATCCAAGTGCCAGACAACCGATAAAAAAGACAATGTCCCCATAGTTCAGGCTTAAATTTAAAAGGGTATTAATATCCCCTCGAAATACGATCCAAGCGGCACCGAGCGTACCGAAAAACAGTCCCAGTAGCTGGAACCTGCTGAATTTGTCCTTGTTTAAGATTGTTGCAAACGAGGCTGTAATCGTTGGGACTAATGTAAATATTGCGCCTGTATTCAACAGGCTGGTATACCTGAGGCTTTCAAACATGCACCAGAAAAATGCAATCAGCGGTATGCTCATAATGATGTAATGGATCATGCTTATCAATGAAGGAAGATTGAATCCGTTTCTAATAAACACATAGGGCGCAAACAGCAGTACGGCAAGTATGAATCTTAAGAGCATAATTACTGCAGGGGGAAGGGCATATGTGATCACTGCACCCACAGGAAATGAACTTGCAATAAGAAGAACGTTCAGCAGCATGAGCGCATGAATAAATCCGTTTTTTTTTTGAGCGGCAAACACCGAATTTGTATAATTTAAAGTTTTCATTTTATGATTTCCTTTTTTTATCTGCCCCGCTTTGAAAAGCAGGGCAGATATATGCTTATCTCTTTGTCAAAAGCTCAGGGGGTTCTTTGGAAAAGTCGATCCACGGGTTCTTACCTAAGGTTTCGGCTCCCTGGATACCGGGTTCTTTATACCGCATAACAAAATGATCAGGACCGTGTGCATATGCCACCACAAGCCCGTATTCGGCATCAAAAAATCCGCCATGTGGAACCAGTCCCGGATAACTGATCCGCCAGGCATGCCCGCTTTTTTCGACATGCCCGAAGGTCAGCTTGCCGACCACATTCCCCGGAAGAACAAAAAACCATGTATAAGGTCCTCCGGATACGATGGTCATGACTTCATCTATTCCGATATTGTCTTCAGAACTGTTCACA
>JAKSAU010000654.1 GCA_022361535.1 Desulfobacterales bacterium | reverse complement strand
GCCATGACACGGGTCTGCCGGGAAAATGAAGAAGCCCGAAAGACACAGTCCTTAACCGGAAAAAAATCAGATGCGTTCATATTCTGGCAGGACAAGCTCAATTGCCAGCCGTTATCCAGGCGGCCCTGTATCCACCACATGAAAGGCCGAATCGATTTTAAGGCCTGCACCAAATCCTACCACTGCATCGACTGCGAGTTTGACCAATATTTCCAGGACAGCTTTAAGGTATATGCCCGTGTTGAGGAAATAAACTTTGACAAAATAAAAGGGTTTTCTTTGCCTGCCGGATTTTACCTGGCTAAAAACCATATCTGGATAAAAATCGAAGGCAACGGCATGGTCAGCATGGGCATTGATGATTTTGCAGCAAGGCTTTTAGGGCAGTTTGATGATTCTTCTACCCCGTTGATGGGCAAGCCTGTTAAACGGGGCAAACCTGTGTTTACCCTTGGTCGCGGAGAAAACAATGTCACTTTTATTTCACCGGTATCCGGTGTGGTTACGGAAATTAACGCCAAAGCCAAAAAAGATCCCGGATTGATAAACCAGGCCCCCTATACAGACGGCTGGCTGATTACCTTATTCTGCCAGGATCTTAAGCAGGATTTAAAATCCCTGATGTTCATGGATACTGCATCGGAATTCATGGATGTGCAGGCCAAGCGTCTGTACGGTTATCTTGAAGAAAAAACCGGTCTTAAGGCTGCTGACGGTGGAGAACTGGTCCGTGATATTTGCGGCAGCCTGCCGGATGCTTCCTGGCAGGAACTGGTCTCAACCTTTTTGTCCGCTCCCGTTAAAGCCGACCTTTAAATGGGCCTGAAAAAGCTTTTGGGCGACCGTAGGCACAGCGTCCTTGAGGGATACCATGGAGATGGTATTGATCAGTTTCTTTTGTTCCGGGAAAATGGGTATGATTTGCTTTTGCTCAATTTCCCGGTCAAACAAATGATATGAGGAAACAGCCATTCCCATGCCCTTGCGAATACAGGCCATCAATGCCTGGTGGGCTTCGATAGCCATAACCATGTTCAGTTCAGGCATGGTTTTCTTAAAATAAAACCAGAACCAGTGATTGAGAATAATCGGCTCATTTTCATCTGTCATATAATCCAGGGTGGAAAGATGAGCATATGAAAAATCGCCTTTTACCCTGGACTCGTAATAATCCTTTGAGCAAACCAGGATAAAATTTTCCAGCATCAAGGATTCGATTCTGTATATTTCACGATTCCCTGGTAGCTGGTCATATGGGGAAAAAAAATCAATCAATGCCAAATCCAGCTTTCCCTTGTTCAACAAATCCAACAACACATCTGATTCGTCAAATTTTACTGTAAATCGGACATCCGGGTACATCATGCGAAAGTCATGGCAAATACCTGGCAGATAGGTGGTGCCGAAAATTATGGGAGATCCGATGCGAAGCGTCCCGTAAGGCCGGTCCATAGGGGCTGCAATGTTCTCAATTTCACACGCCAGATTTTCCAGGAACGGCTGTACGGTTTTAAAAAGCTTGTGGGCAGCATCTGTGGGCACGATACGCTTATGAAGGCGCGTAAACAACGGGGTCTTGATTTCCTCTTCAAGTTTTTTGATCTGCTGGCTGACAGCAGGCTGGGAGATATGAAGACGATCAGCAGTCTTTATGATGCTGGTTTCCCTGTACACATGATAGAAAACTCTTATACGGTTTAGATCAGGGTGCATAATAGAAACTTATCCAAAACATAAAAAGGATTAATTTTACTAAAGATATACAGATCGTTTATGGTGATGGCAAGATAATTATTTATTCCGCTTTAAAAAACTGCCGTCTGGCTAAATAAGCGCCCATTTTAAATTGGGCGTTTACAACTTAAGGAAACGATCTGTTATGATTTCTATCGGACTTGCAATGACAGCATGTATGGGATGGGGTATAGCTGACTTTATCGGCGGGCTTAAAAGCCGGGACATTCCAACATTGATGATACTCATTATTTCAAACGGCGTGGGGCTTTGCCTTTTAGGTGCCATTTTAGCAGGATCAGCAAAGCCGGTCACAAGTGACCCCTCGCTTGCCTGGGCTGTTCCTGCAGGGATTGTGGGGATTGGTGCCATGTATCTTTTGTACAAAAGCCTTTCCATGGGCACCATGTCCATACTTGCACCGGTCAGTGCCACAGGTGTTATCCTGCCTGTGATCTGGGGAATCATCAACGGAGATCAATTAACCGTTTTGACTATGGCAGGTATGGCTGTTGCCTTTGCCGGAACCCTGTTGGCGGTTATGGAGCCCACAAAAGAGAACCACAGGTCACGGTGGACCAAAGGCTTTGGCCATGCCCTTGGCGCGGCAGTCTGTATCGGTTTTTATTTTATTCTCATGGACAAGGCGTCCGGAACCGATCCTCTCTGGGCATCTATGATTATGCGCTCATCCACCTTTGCCTTCCTGATCCCGGTCATCCTGGTAGCCAGGACACCATTCGCCCTTAAGGCCAGGCACCTGCCAGTTATTGTCCTGATGGGTATGGTCGATACTATGGCCGCTTTTGCCTTTGCAATGGCTGCGCAGTCTGGTATGTTAAGTATCGTTGCATTGATCAGCAGTCTTTACCCGGCAGTTACAGTTCTGCTTAGTGCTGTAATTATCCGGGAACGAATTAATCGCATTCAAACCACTGGGGTGGTACTTGCCATTGCAGGTGTAGTTCTTATTTCAGGCGTTTAACCCACCCTTTATTGAAAATAATAATTGTACGAAAGTGCATTAAAGCCAACACACAACCAACAATCAATACCTTGAAAAAATTAGATTTTTAAGTTTTATAAAATTTGTTTGAACATATTTTATAAAATCCTTGACATCCATTTTCGTTGCCGTTAAACAATATAGACACCACTAAAATGAAAAAGATGTTGGAAAAAATGATGCCTGATTTAAACTTACAAATTTGTAAATTGACATCATTGCCTCTAAGGCATGGACACATTTTTTCCCGTTTTAGTAAAGGACCGGGGGGCTGCTCAAGCTTTCCGGTTTTTTTGTATTTATGCACTAAAGATGTAACACCGCATTCTACCCGAACTAATTATAATTAATTAGAGAATGCACTAATTTTAAATTTTTCCAAGGAGGATGTATGAAACGCGTAACTTTAATTGGAGTACTTGTTCTTTTCTTGGCCGCCCTGATAGTACCGGGCATGGCCACAGCCAAGACACTGAAAATCGGGCTGGGTGACCCCATTGATTCGGACCAGGGCGTTCTTGCGCTTCGGTTCAAAGCCATTGTTGAAGAAGCAAGCCAGGGAAAATACAAAGTGGATATCTTTCCTGCAGGCCAGCTTGGTGACGAGCAGAAAATGGTTAAAGATTCCCGCAGGGGATCCATTGACGGTGCAGTTGTTGCCGTTAATAACATTACCCCTTTTGCCAAATCGGTTGGTATTTTGACCCTTCCGTACCTGATGCAGAATTTTGATGATGCTGTTAAAGCCACCACAGGTGCTCTTGGTGATAAATGGCGTAACGCTTTGATCAAGGAAGCCGGCGTCCATGTATTGGGTTGGGCATATTCCAACTTCCGCGTTCTGACCAACTCTAAGAAACCGGTTAAAAATCTTGCCGATCTTAAAGGCCTTAAAATCAGAGTTCCTAAAAACGCTATCATGATTTCTACCTGGAAAGCACTTGGCGCAGAACCAATCCCCATGGCATGGCCTGAAACGTTTACCGCCCTGCAGCAGAAAGTTGTGGACGGTCAGGACAACCCCCATATCACCAACTTCGCTATGAAATTCTACGAAGTTCAGAACTACTCTTCCGAGTGCCATTACCTGTTCTCTTTACAGCCGCTTGTTATGGGTGAAAAATTCTTCAAATCTCTGTCTGCTGAAGATCAGGCGCTGTTTACCCGTGCCGGTATCGAAGCACAGCAGGCCAACCTGTTGTTCAGCGTAACAAAATCTGAAGCTGCAAGGCAGAACATGATGAAAAAAGGCGTTGAGTACATGGACATCGAAGACGAAGACCAGTGGGCAAAAATCGCAATGGATACTGTTTGGCCCGAATTTTATGATTCTGTTGGCGGAAAAGCCGAAGTTGATGCAGTTGTAAAAGCGCTTGGTCGCTAAATTTAATCTACCTGCCCGGTTAATACCGGGCAGGTGATTTTCTTTTCAGGAGTCATTTATGCGATCCAAACCCATACTCAAGTTTCTGGATAACATAGAAAGTTACCTATGCCAGATTCTGCTGGTGTTTTTCGTCTGCCTGTTGTTCCTTCAAATCGTTTTAAGGCTGGTATTTGGTGCGGTGCACTACCTTTCCCAGTACATTGCAGCTTTGGAACATTATCCTCTTCCCGCCTCTATCCCCTGGGGCGAGGAGCTTTCACGTTTTGCCTTTGTATGGTTTGTGTTTTTAGGCGCAACCTATGCAGCAAGGCTTGCGGCCCACAACCGGGTTACCTTTCAGTTCAAGATATTCCCAAAGATTGTCGGTGAATTGTCAACTTTGCTGTCTGATCTTATCTGGGTCGTGTTCAACTGCGTAATGATTTATTACAGCATCATCGTAATCCAGGAAGGGTTTGAATACCCCGAATATTCCCCGACCCTTGATTGGATTATGGCGTATATTTTTATGATTTTTCCCATTGCCTTTTCTTTGATGACCATACGGATCATTCAAGTTAATATCATGAAGCATATCCTGAAAATTGAAATTGAAGATGTGGATAAAATAGACACGGGTAGCCCGGACGAAGACGGTGCTGAAAGCGGGGTTACATCATGAGTGTGACCGCGGTTATTTTCATCACCTTTGTCGGACTGTTGTTTATCGGAGCACCCATTACCCTGTCGCTGGGCGCGGCTGCCATGGGCGGTATGATCGTCAGCGGCAAGCCCCTTGAAGGGCTTGTGGAAATTGCCTATACATCTGTCAATTCCTTTCCCATTATGGCCCTGCCTGCCTTTATCCTGTCCGGTGCACTCATGGAGTCCGCCGGGATTTCAAGACGGCTTGTGGCAGTGGCTGAATCTTTGGCCGGTCCCTTTACAGGCGGCATGGCTGCCTCAACCATTCTATCCTGCCTGTTCTTTGGTGCTATTTCCGGTTCAGGGCCTGCCACCACGGCTGCCGTAGGTATGCTTATGATTCCTGCAATGACCCGTCATGGATATGATAAAGGATATGCAGGTGCTGTGACATCATCATCAGGCGGACTTGGGGTTGTAATTCCGCCCAGTATTCCCATGGTTATATATGGGGTGGCGGCTTCCCAGTCTATTGCCGACCTGTTTATCGCAGGATTTATTCCCGGTGTAATGCTGGCCGTCGGCCTGATGGCCATGAACTACATCAAATCCAAGCAAAGGGATTACAAAGGTGACGGCACCACCCTTTCCGGTAAAAAGGTTGCCACCACAATGAGAGAAGGATTCTGGGCGCTTTTAACCCCGATTATCATTCTTGGTGGTATCTATACAGGCTTTTTCACACCGACGGAAGCCGCCATTGTATCCATTTTTTATACTTTGTTTGTTGGAATCTTTATTTATAAGGAAATTGAACTTAAAGGGGCCATGAAAGCATTGGAGAGCACTACCTGGATCACAGGCCGTGTCCTGATCATCATGTTTACGGCCCTTGCATTTGGCCAACTTTTAACCATAAACAAGATACCTGATATTATTGCCCAAGGACTGCTCAATCTGACAGATAACCTTTATATGATCTGGGCCTTGATCATCTTTTTCCTGCTGTTCATGGGCATGTTTATGGAAACCCTTGCAACAATAATGCTGGTGACACCTGTATTGCTGCCGGTTATGGTATCACTTGGCGTTGACCCCATCCATTTCGGCGTGGTCCTTGTCTGCTGCTGTGAGATCGGATTTGCTACCCCGCCCCTTGGGGAGAATATGTTTATTGCTTCGGGGGTTGCCAGGACAACACTGGAAAAGATTTCAGTAAATGCGCTGCCATTTGTTTTTGTCAGTGTACTTGTAGTATTTCTCATTGCGTATTTTCCGGCACTAACGTTATGGCTTCCCGAATTGTTGGAGTCAGTGTTTCAATAAATTAAAAACGTCATGGGGATATACCCGAAAAGGTTGCCCTCATGACGTTACAAACAAATACGAAATATACTGTTTTTAAAGGATGTTAAGCTCTTAAAATAAATGAAATATTTTTACATTGAAATATTTTATAAAATATTTTCTGTAATATCTTATAAAAGCATTGATCCTATACTAATTTTAGAGTATTAAACCGCTCATGCGAACAATAAATTAAGGAGACAAAAAATGGAGTATATCAAAAAAGCAGAAAAAACCGCAGAAGGCAATTCCGACCGAATTCGCGGTACTGTAAAAGAGATACTCGCAGATATTGAAAAGAACGGTGAACAAGCTGTCATCGAACTTGCTAAAAAATTTGACAACTGGGAAGGCGACTTTGTTTTAAGCCCTGAAAAAAAGAAAGCGCTTATCGAGCAGGTACCTGAGCAGGTTAAGGCTGATATCAGGTATGCCCACGAACAGGTGTCTGCCTTTGCAAAGGCACAAAGAGACAGCCTTACAGAATTTGAAACCGAGCCCATGGACGGTGTACGTTTAGGCCAGCGCATTATCCCAATGGATGTCGCCGGATGCTACATTCCAGGCGGACGGTTTGCCCATGCCTGTTCTGCCATCATGAGTGTAGCAACAGCCAAGGCTGCCGGTGTGAAAACTGTTATTGCATGTTCTCCGCCAAGGGGGGATTCAATTGCCCCGGCCGTGGCCTATGCACTGGATGTGGCAGGTGCCGACATCATCATTGAAATGGGTGGTGTACAGGCCATTGCCACCATGGCGTTTGGCCTTTTTACCGGTAAACCCGCCAATATCCTGGCAGGTCCGGGCAACGCCTATGTAGCTGAAGCAAAAAGCATCCTTTCTTCTCAGGGCAAATGCACCATTGACGTATTTGCAGGCCCCACTGAATCGGCCATCATTGCTGACAAAACCGCCGATTACATGACAGTTGCCATTGACCTTGTTTCCCAGGCAGAACACGGATATGATTCTCCGGTATGGCTATACACCGATTCCAGGAATCTGGCCGAAAAAGTATTGGAAACCATGCCTAAAATCATTGCCGACATGCCCAACCCGGAAGTACCAGAATTTTCATGGCGGGATTACGGGGAAATCATCCTTTGTGAGGACCGCGAAGAATTGTGCCGTGTGAATGACGAATATGCAGCTGAGCATGTCCAGGTCATTGCAGATGATCTTGACTGGTGGGTGGAAAACCTGACTGCATACGGCTCTCTTTTCTTGGGCGAAGGCTCCACTGTTCCCCACGGAGACAAATGTTCAGGCACCAACCATATCCTGCCCACCAAAAAGGCTGGTTACTATTCCGGCGGCCTTAATGTTCATAAATTCCTGAAAATCTACACCTACCAGGAGATTTCCGAAAAGGCCAATATGACCGTGAGCGCGGCTGCCTCAAGACTGTCCAGGGTCGAAGGTATGGAAGGCCATGCCCGTGCCTGTGACTGGCGCCTGCGTAAATACTTCCCAAACCAGGAATGGGATTTTGAAGTATACGACCAGACCAAATACTAGGAGATATGAGTGATGAGTACCACACAATTTACCAAGGATTTCACCCAACAGGAACCCATCCCCGAAGCCGGTATTGAAAAGGCATTGGAGGTGATGAGATCAGGTAAGCTCCATCGATACAATGTGGCTCCAGGTGAAAAAGGGGAGACCGCATTGCTGGAAGAGGAGTTTGCAAGATACATGGGTAAAAAATACTGTCTGGCCTGTTCTTCCTGCGGGGCAGCCATGTATATTGCCCTGAAAAGTGCCGGTGTCAAACCTGGTGATAAGGTCCTGTGCAATGCATACACCCTGGCACCGGTGCCAGGTGCCATTGAAAATACAGGGGCAAAAATTGTGCTGGTGGATATTGTCGACGATTACACCATTGACCTGGACGACCTTGCCCAAAAAGCAGCAGCAGCAGATGTTAAATGGTTCATGCTTTCCCACATGAGAGGGCATATCACGAACATGGAAAGACTCATGGAAATCTGTGAAACGCACAACCTGACCCTGATTGAAGACTGCGCCCACACCATGGGCGCGTTCTGGGGCGGAAAAAAATCCGGCAGTTTCGGTATTGCCGGCTGTTTTTCAACCCAGACCTACAAACATATGAACTCAGGTGAAGGAGGGCTTTTGGTCACAGACGATGAAGAACTGATCGCCCGGGCCATTATCCACTCAGGCTCCTATATGCTTTACGAAAAGCATACAGCCAGGCCGGATATGGCTGTATTTGAAGCCCTGAAAACACAGGTACCCAATTACTCCAGCCGCATGGACAACCTGCGTGCCGCCCTTTTGCGGCCGCAACTGGCTGATCTTGACACCCAGTGTCAGCGTTGGAACGACCGCTACGACCATATGGCCCAAGGGCTTAAAAAAATGCCGGGTGTATTTGTTCCGGACCGGGATCCAAAAGAAGTTTACGTAGGGTCATCCATCCAGTTTTCTCTGATTGACAGATCTGAACCAGAGATCCGTCTTTTCCTGGAAAAATGCCTTGAACGGGGTGTTGAGCTAAAATGGTTCGGTAACAAGGAACCTGTTGGATTTACCTCGGCTTATGAATCATGGAAATATTTAGGAGATTTGCCTGATCTGCCCAATACCAAGCGAATCCTGGCCGTGATGTGTGACATGCGGATTCCTTTGACCTTTACCCTTGAAGACTGCGACACGATTCTTGAAATTATCGAGGATACGATCAAACAAGTATTAAAATAATCATGTCCTGGGTTCCTTTTAGGCAGCCCAGGACAACAGATAAAAAACAGGAGACAAACTATGTCTAAAACCGTCATCAGTACAGAGAAGGCTCCGGCAGCCATCGGCCCCTATTCCCAGGGTGTGGTTACCGGCAACCTGCTTTTTACCTCGGGCCAGCTGCCCATCGATCCTGCCACAGGTAAAATCCCTGAGGGCGAAATTGAAACGCGTGCCCACATTGTATTTAAAAATTTATCCGCCATTGCTGAAAAAGCCGGCACCAGCCTGGACAAAGCTGTTAAAACAACTGTATTCCTGGCAGACATTGCTGATTTTGCCAAAGTCAATGACGTCTATGCGCAATATTTTAATGACCCGTTTCCCGCGCGTTCCGCATTCCAGGTAGCTGCCCTGCCGCTTGGCGCGGACATAGAAGTGGAAGCCATATTTGAGATTTAAACAAAAAAAGAACATCCGATAAAGGAGACCCCATGAACTTTACACAATTTCCAAGACGCCCATACTTGAACGGCCCTACTCCCATTGAATCCATGCCCTCATTGAGCAAAGCCCTTGGTGGAAAGGTTAATCTTTTCATCAAACGAGACGACCTTTTACCTGGTGCTGCAGGCGGAAACAAAACCCGTAAACTTGAGTTCTGTATCGCAGATGCCATGGAACAGGGTGCTGACACCATCATCACCTGTGGTGCTGTTCAGTCCAACCACTGCCGCCTGACCGCAGCCTGGTCAGCCAAAGAAGGCCTTGACTGCCACCTGGTTTTAGAAGAAAGAGTTGAAGGGTCCTATAAAAAAGAAGGATCTGGTAACAACTTTTTGTTCGAGCTGCTGGATGTTAAATCCATTGAAGTCGTTAAAGGCGGATCTGACATGATGGCTGAAATGGGCAAAAAAGCTGATGAACTGGCTGCCCAGGGTAAAAAGCCTTATATCGTGCCTGGCGGCGCTTCCAATGCCATTGGTGCTCTGGGGTATGCAGCGTGCGCTGAAGAGACTATGAACCAGCTTAACACAGCCGGGCTTTCCATTGACCACATCATCGTACCATCTGGTTCTGCCGGTACCCATGCCGGTATGGTTGTCGGAATGTGCGGTATGAACACCAATATCCCGGTATCTGGTGTCAATGTATCCAGGACCAAAGACGTCCAGGAAGAACTGGTTTACAAACTGGCTGTTGAACTGGCTGAAAAACTCGGCGTAAAAGGCGGCGTTGAAAGAGATGCGTTTGTCTGCTTTGACCAGTATGTGGGCCCGGGATATTCCATCCCTACAGACAGCATGGTAGAAGCGGTTAAACTTTTTGCCAAGTCTGAAGCCATACTGCTTGATCCTGTATATTCCGGTAAAGCTGCGGCCGGCTTGATCGATCTGGTACGCAACGGCCATTTTGAAGAGGGTGCCAATGTATTGTTCCTCCATACAGGAGGGTCACCTGCGTTGTTCGCCTATATGGACACCTTCAGACAATAATTAACCCATTAATTAACCTATCCCCTGCAGCCCGGGGCTTTAAAAAGACCGGGCTGCATAAAAACGTTAAAGGATATGACCATGTCCGGAAAAACAGAAAAAGTTGCCGGTATTCTAGGCGGCATGGGACCTGAGGCAACTGTAGACCTGATGCAGCGTATCATTGCTTTGACACCTGCCTTGGATGATGCCGATCATGTCCGGTGTATTGTGGACAATAATCCTAAAGTGCCGTCACGCATCAAAGCCATTATAGAAGGACATGGGGAAGATCCCGGCCCCTGCATGGCAGATATGGGCCGGCGGCTTGAGTCCTGGGGGGCAGATTTTCTGGTCATCGCCTGTAACACCGCACACCATTATTATCCAGCAGTAAAACAAGCCACAGATATTCCTGTTATCCATCTTGTTGGCCTTGTGACAGACCATCTAATTAAAAACTTTCCTGATCACAAAAACATCGGTATCCTGGCTTCTCCGGCTGTAGCCATGACCGGACTGTATACTGAGAAATTCTCTCCCAAAGGCCTGGTCGATATCTGGCCGGACAAAAACTTTCAAGATCAGATGCTCGATGTGATCAAATCTGTTAAAAAAGGGGATACAGGCCCCAAAGTAGTAGTCAAGTACCAGGAAGTTTGCAGCCATCTTGCTGAGAAAGGGGCCACCCTTGCAGTTGTTGCCTGCACGGAATTAAGTGCCCTGGACAGCGAACTGCCGATTTCAGCAGTTGATGCAGCTCAGGTGCTGGCGCAAGAAATTGTGGATGTGGCCAAAAACAAAAAAATTGTTTCCACCTATGATACTGATATGTAGCCTTTAAAAACTCATTACCTTCCAAACGCTTCTGGTATCAGTTCATATAAAGCCCTGACAGGCCTTAAATCATTGACAAAAACAGCCATTTGGGATAAGTGATTGGCGTATTTTTTAATCTATTTTACAGGAGCATCGGGTTTGGCAGACAATAAATCTTCCATGAAATCTTTGAGGGCCTATGAGAAGATTCGCGATATGATTCTAAGCGGTATCAAAAGGCCGGGCACCCGCTTAATTCTATCAGAGCTGGAAGAGGAACTTGATATTGGCAGGGGCCCTATTCGCGAAGCCTTGATGCGGTTAGACCGGTCCGGCCTGGTAAAAAACATCCCCTATAAGGGAGCGGTAGTTGCCACCCCTCCAACCCTAAAAGAAATCCTTCATATTTATGATCTTCGAGTTGACCTTGAAGTCAAACTTGCATTAGAAGCCATGGAGAATCTTACGGAAGCGGATTATCAAGCCCTTGAATACCTTCTGGACACCATGGAGACACTGCCTAAAAACCGGTATCACTATGACCGGCAGTTTCACAACAGCATTTATGAAGCCTCAAACCTGCCTCATCTTGTAGCTATTGCCCAGAACCTGATCCAGTCCGTGGAAAGCGTGCTCAATATTTACCGCTGGGAAGATGACATGTGTGAAAAGTTTAATACCGAGCACCGGGCAATTTTAAATGCTTTAAAAGCCGGTGACCAAGAAGCGGTTCGAAAAAATCTTGCGCAAAATATCAAAAACGGCCTGGACATTATCAACGAAACTTACAGCAAGATGGTCCGCATCCCTTAACAGTCAGACTTTAACAGATTTTATATAGTCCTCCAGCATAATGCTGCAATATCGGCAAAACCTACTTGATTTGTGGTCTACATCCTCAATTTTCCTGCAATAATGCATGATGCACTTGGCATCATCGCAATGGCGCAAATCAAAACAATGGCCTAATTCGTGTACAGCTTCTTTTAAAATCCTGCCTTCACCAGCATCCATACCTCCTAAATCCGGGGGACTGATCAACCGTGAAATAGAAATTAATGAGGCCTGACCGCCTAACTGAGCTTCTCCGTAAACATGGGTAAGAATAGGAATAAACAGGTCTTCCCCGGTAACACCTAAAATTTTCACACCCGAATCAGGGCACGTTTCGGCAAGAGCATCAAGCACAGGCGTGGAGTGGTATTGGTTTCTGTCCTCGTCATAGGCAAAATCAATATTCTCCAGGGTAATTTGAACCTTGGTCGTAAAGCCAAAGATATCAGGCAGACGCTCCATAAGCATCTCGGTGATCCACTTGTCTATCTCACCGATGGGGGACACAATTAATGTCCATGAAGAACTATTCATGCATTGGTCCGGTCTTTGGGAGACACCAGCTCGTAGCGCTTGATCTTGTTATACAAAGTAGATCGGTCAATACCGAGTATGGCAGCAGCTTTTGAAATATTCCACCCGGCCCGGTCCAGAGTGTCG
>JAKSAU010001090.1 GCA_022361535.1 Desulfobacterales bacterium | reverse complement strand
GTTGAAGTGGCCAAGGCCGCTGGTTACGATATCGTTATTGTGGAAACCGCAGGTATCGGCCAGGGAGACTCCCGGGTCGTGGATCTGGTAGATCTGTCCATCTATGTGATGACCGCGGAATATGGTGCTCCGTCCCAGCTTGAGAAAATTGATATGCTGGATTATGCCGATATTGTGGTGGTCAATAAATACGAGAAAAAAGGCAGTGAAGATGCCCTGCGAGATGTCCGAAAACAGGTTCAGCGTAACCGCAAAGCTTGGGACAAAGACCCTAAAGAGATGCCGGTTTACGGTACTATCGCCTCAAAGTTTAATGATGATGGGGTAACCTCATTTTACCACGGCCTGCTGGATGCCATTGAAGAGAAAAAAGGTGTCCATTATGAGTCATCCATCCCCAGAACCAGTGTTAAGGAATCATCTTCTAAAACAATTATAATCCCGGGTGACCGGGTCCGGTATCTGGCGGAAATAGCCGATACCGTCCGTCAGTACCATAAACAAACAGAAGAGCAGGCTGACGCCATCCGCCAGCGCTGGCACATTGAAGAAACAATCAAGGCCCTTGAGGAAAAACAGGTCAGCAAGATTGACCAACTTAAGGCTGCCGTAGCTGATACAGACAGATTGGTGGCTGGTGAGACCAATGAGCTTGTTGCGGATTTTGAGCATTGCACTGATATGTACCAGAAGGATGAACTGGTTTACCATGTCAGAGATAAAGAATTCCGTTTGCCCCTATACTCGGAATCCCTGTCTCATTCCAAGATCTCAAAGATATCAGTACCCAGGTTCAAAGATCCGGGTGAGCAATATACCTGGATGCGAAAAGAAAATTTTGCCGGAAGCTTCCCCTATACAGCAGGCGTATTCCCCTTGAAACGGGCTGATGAAGACCCCACGCGGATGTTTGCAGGGGAGGGCGGTCCTGCCGACACCAATGCCAGGTTCAGACTGCTGTCATCTGCCTATCCGGCCAAGAGACTTTCCACTGCCTTTGATTCGGTAACCCTTTACGGATTTGATCCGGACCGCCGTCCTGATATTTATGGTAAAATTGGCACCTCAGGGGTCAGTATCTGTACCTTGGAAGATGTGAAGGTGCTTTACAGCGGTTTTGATTTGTGTGCGCCGAATACGTCCGTTTCCATGACCATCAACGGGCCTGCACCCATGATGCTGGCCATGTTCATGAATACGGCTATTGCCCAGCAAACCGATAAATTTGTCGAAGATAATGGAAGACGGCCTGATGAAAAAGAAGCCGCTGACATCAAGGCCTACGCCTTGTCAAATGTCAGGGGCACGGTCCAGGCTGATATCCTAAAAGAAGACCAGGGTCAGAATACATGTATCTTCTCAATAGAATTCGCTTTAAAGATGATGGGGGATATCCAGCAGTTTTTCATTGATCATAAGGTTCAAAATTTTTACTCGGTGTCCATCTCCGGTTACCATATTGCTGAAGCCGGGGCTAATCCTATTACACAGCTGGCCCTAACCCTTGCAAACGGGTTCACCTATGTAGAGTACTACCTGTCCCGCGGCATGGACATTAATGATTTTGCGCCTAACCTGTCCTTTTTCTTTTCCAATGGAATGGATCCGGAATACACAGTAATCGGGCGGGTAGCACGGCGGATTTGGGCCGTGGCTATGCGGTATAAATATGGTGGAAACGAAAAATCCCAGAAACTGAAATACCATATCCAGACCTCTGGCCGGTCCCTGCATTCCCAGGATATCCAGTTCAATGATATCAGGACCACGCTCCAGGGGCTGTGCGCCATTTACGATAACTGCAACTCCCTGCACACCAATGCCTTTGACGAAGCCATTACCACGCCGTCTGAAGAATCTGTCCGCAGGGCGCTTGCCATTCAGTTGATCATCAACAGGGAGTGGGGGCTTGCCATGAACGAGAATCCTCTCCAGGGATCGTTTATTGTTGATGAACTTACTGATCTGGTAGAAGAGGCCGTACTTATTGAGTTTGAGCGGATCACAGAGCGCGGCGGTGTCCTTGGTGCCATGGAAACCGGATACCAGAGAGGTAAGATCCAGGAAGAATCCATGTATTATGAATATCTCAAACATACAGGCAAACATCCCATCGTTGGTGTGAATACCTTTGAAGATCCGGATGCAGATTACGCGGAAATGGCCAATCATCTTGAGCTGGCACGTGCAACAGACGAACAAAAAGATGCCCAGCTTGAACGCCTTGCAGCATTCAAAGAGGCCAATGCCGAAGATATGGATCCGGCTCTGGCTGCCCTTAAGGAAACCGCGTTGAACGGTGACAACATGTTTGAACAGCTCATGGAAACAGTACAAAGCTGTTCTTTGGGCACAATTACTAACGCATTGTACGAAGTGGGTGGTAAATATCGCCGGAATATGTAATACAAAGCCTTTAACATTGGCGGTAAAATGTAAACAATGGATTAAAAAATAGTCAGGTCAAAAGAACAAAGGAGCCTTAAAATGAATAAAGCAGTCATTGTCAGTGCTACCAGAACCCCTTTGGGAAGCTTTGGCGGCACCTTGAGCAAGATCGGAGCAACAGATCTTGGCGGGATGGTAATCAAAGAAGCCATCCGCCGTGCCAATATTGAAGAAACAGAAGTCAACGAATGTATCATGGGTATGGTGCTGCCATGCGGATACGGCCAGAACCCGGCCAAACAGGCTGTTGTAAAAGCAGGTCTTCCTTGGGAAGTTGAAGCCATTACAGTCAATAAAGTATGCGGTTCTTCCTTGAAGGCTGTTATGCTGGCAGCCCAGGCTGTTCAGTGCGGCGATGCTGATGTTGTGGTTGCAGGCGGTATGGAAACCATGAGCATGACACCTTATTACATGGACAAAGCCCGGTGGGGACACCGTATGGGACCCGGAAGAATTGAAGACCATATGATTCATGACGGCTTGTGGGATATTGTCAATGATTTCCATATGGGCATGTCCAATGAGCTGTGCTCGGAAAAATGGGAAGTTACCCGTGACGACCAGGATAAATATGCAGCTGAATCTTATGTGCGTGCCAATAAAGCCGTTGCCGAGGGCCGGTTCAAAGATGAAATAATGCCTGTGGAAGTTCCCCAGCGCAAGGGTGATCCTAAAATATTTGACACAGATGAATGTCCCCAGGACACCTCCTATGAGTTTTTGTCCAAAATGAAACCTGCCTTTAAAAAGGACGGTGTAGGCACAGCAGGCAATGCCTCCATTATATCTGATGGCGCCTCTGCTGTTGTGGTCATGAGCGAAGCCAAAGCCAAAGAACTTGGCTGCACCATCATGGCTGAAATTGGTGCCCAGGCTTCTTACGGTATTGATATGAAATATGTCCTCATGGCACCTATCTACGCCATTCCTAAGGTTCTTAAAAAGCAAGGTATATCCATCGGTGATGTAGACCTGTTTGAAATCAATGAAGCCTTTTCCGGTACATCAGCCGGGATCAACAAAGTCTTGGAACTGGATCCGGCCAAGGTGAATGTTAATGGCGGTTCCGTGGCCTTAGGGCACCCCATTGGTGCATCCGGCTGCAGGGTTTTAACCACGCTGCTTTATGAAATGCAGAAACGGGATGTGAATACTGGCTTAGCCTCTTTGTGTTTGGGGGGTGGAGAAGCAGTCGCATTGGTTGTAAACCGCTAAAATTGTCTTTTGATTCGATTTCTTCGTTGCAGGGAAATTATAATCCTCGTCATACTTCATGTATGACTCCGGTTAAAAATTCCCTACGTCTTGAACTCGAACCAAAATCCTAATTTTATCTAAAAAAGTACGTTAAATAACGAAAAGGATTTAAGGAGATATATAAAGATGGAAGTAAAAACCTTTGGTGTAATAGGCTCCGGACAGATGGGCAACGGTATTGCCCAGGTAGCAGCTGCAGCTGGCCTCAATGTAATCATGAGCGATATCAAAGAAGAGTTCTGTGAGAACGGCATGGCAACCATCGCAGGATCTCTGGGACGCCTTGTAAAAAAAGAAAAGCTGAGTGAAGCAGACAAAGACGCAATCCTTGGCCGGATCAAAACCACAACCGATCTTAAAGATATGGCTGAGGCAGACTTTGTGGTTGAAGCGGCTGTGGAAAGAGAAGACCTTAAATTCCAGATTTTCAGGGATCTGGACGAGATCTGCCCGGAGCATGTGATTTTATCCACCAACACCTCGTCAATTCCAATTGGCCGGATTGCGGCCCAGACCTCACGTCCGGAAAAGGTCATCGGCATGCATTTTATGAATCCGGTTCCCTTGATGAAGCTTGTTGAAATTATAAAAGGTATTGCCACATCTGACGAAACTTTTAAGTTAACCTGGGAATTGTCTGAAAAATTCGGCAAAGTGCCTGCAGAAGCCAATGACTATCCCGGGTTCATTGCTAACCGTATCCTGATGCCAATGATCAACGAGGCTGTATTCTGCCTCTATCAGAGTGTGGGTAAGCCAGAAGATATTGATACAGTCATGAAGCTGGGTATGAACCATCCCATGGGACCGCTGGCCCTGGCTGACCTCATTGGTCTTGACACCTGTCTGGCCATCATGGAAACCTTGTATGACGGCTTCAAAGACTCAAAATACAGGCCCTGTCCATTGCTTAGAAAATATGTAGAAGCCGGCTGGCTTGGACGGAAAACCGGTAAAGGGTTCTATGACTACAAATAGTTAATCCTTAACATAAAGATTTAATCCAAGCTGCAGCAGCCGGGTGACCATACCTGCCTGCTGCAGTTTGCGTTTTAGGGGGGCGAAAAATGGAACATCCGTATCAGCAGCTTATTCACGTATCTGAAATCGAAAGCCGCATCAAAGGGCTCCAGGAACGTTTGGCAGATGATCATCTGGACGGAGTACTTATCGTCCAAAAAGCAGACCGGTTTTACTACACCGGCTCTACCCAGCAGGGCTGGTTATATGTACCGGTTCAAGGTGATCCTCTGTTTATGGTATTCAAGGATATAGACCGGGCAAAAGCTGAGTCCGGCATTTCAGCTATTGTCCCTTTGATGAGTCCCAAAAAAATTCCAAATGCACTTTCAGATGCAGGGCTGGCACTTCCCGGAACGCTTGGCCTTGAAATGGATGTGATGCCTGCCAATACATATTTTCAATTTCAAAAGATATTTTCAGATGCGAAGATTAAAGACATTTCCTTGGTTGTCCGGTTGCAGCGTGCAATAAAATCTTCATTTGAGATTGAATGTATACGCAGGGCAGCCCAAAAGGCTGACCAGGTGGCAGCCATGGTGCCTGAAATTGTTGAAGGGGGCATGACTGAAGTGGATCTTGCAGGTCAACTTGAAGCATATGCAAGAAAACTTGGACACCAGGGTACCATTTGTATGCGGCTGTGGGACAATCATCTGTTTTACGGACATATTATGTGCGGTCCGGATGCTGCCGTGCCAGGCTCTTTGTCATCGCCCACAGCCGGGCCCGGCCTGAATCCGTTTGTGGGGCAGGGCCCCTCAATGAACACGGTCGTTTCAGGCCAGCCGTTATTGGTGGATTATGTTTTCGCATTGGACGGGTATCTGGCAGACCATGCCCGGATCTTTTCTATAGGTGATCTGGATGATGATTTATACAAAGCCCATGAAGCCATGCTCGATATCCAGGAGCATATTAAGACCCAAGCCGTTCCAGGGGCTGTTACAGGTGACATTTTTGACACCATGGCAGCAATGGCAAAAAAAGGCGGGTATGAAGATGTGTTCATGGGCGGAGCGCATCCCAGAATACGGTTCACCGGCCATGGGCTGGGCGTCGAGCTGGACGAGTTCCCCTTTATTGCACAGGGACAGACCCTTGAACTGGAAGAGGGAATGGTCTTTGCTTTAGAGCCTAAGGTGGTCATTCCAGGCAAAGGGGTGGTCGGCATAGAAAACACTCTTTTGGTTACAAAAAGCGGTCTTGAGTGCCTGACGCTCTATTCGGATGGCATCACACGGATTTAAGTTGAATCAATGGACAACATTCTAAAGCTTGCACTTGGGCCAATTCTTCTCTGGCAGGGAAAACACGTACGCAAGATTACCCCAAGATTGCCTGAAGCAAATGGCCCAAGACATGGTACTCATGGTTCCGGGCCTCGCAAAATAACGCTGCTTGTTATTGGAGACAGTGCCGCAGCGGGTGTCGGAGTAGACAGCCAGGAAAACAGTCTTGCAGGACAACTTGTCAGAAGTTTTGGATCAGAATTTTCAGTTTCATGGATGCTTTTGGCAAAATCAGGGATCACCACGGCTGGTATGAATGAGTTATTGTTAACCAGAGAACTGGGGACGTTCGATCTGGCTGTGACAAGTCTTGGTGTAAATGATGTGAAATCCGGCGTACCACCTTTAGAGTGGCTTAAACAGCAAAAACAGCTTATTTCATATCTAAAACATAGTTGCAATATTAGGCAAATCGTCATTTCAGCGGTCCCGCCAATGGAAAAATTTCCCGCCCTTCCATGGCCTTTAGGCTGGTTTCTGGGAAGACAGGCTAAAGAAATGAATAGCTTAATGGCCAAGTGGATATCTAAACAAAAAGGCCTGCATTTTCTGGAATTTAATATACCTTTGGAGTCGGATCTCATGGCAAAGGACGGGTTTCATCCTGGTCCTAAACTGCATACCATCTGGGCCGGCCAGGCCATTGACCTGGTCTGTGATTCTTTAATTGCCGACAAAAGAGGGGATTCTTAAAGTTTTTATTATACCAGTTTTCAAAAAAAAATCGATTGACCTGGAGAAAAAGGGCATCCCATATACAAATACCCGGCCCGTTTATTTTAAGAAACGGCTGCCGTATTTTTTACAAAAATACGCCTGATGCCGTCTTCTTAGAACAAACAGGCCTAAGCGCTCAAATAGCAATACCGTCATTTGATGTTGCTACCGATAATTAACCTTACCGCATTATAAAGGAACATATTTTTAAGAACCGTTATAGTGAACGATGTTGGACGGGTCGTGCAGTAAAGGGATTAAATCATATATAGTCGTTCAGGTTCAAAGAATTGGAGGAATAACTATATTTCTTCACGAATTACTTTATCCCCAACCGTTTCAATGAGCTGGGAAAGAATTTTGGCATCCTGGTCTTCTACAGGTCTCCAGGAGTTTTGAAGAATCCAATCTCCATCGTTGTTAAAATTTACGTCCGATATAACGATTTCTGTATATTTGAGTCTTGGGTCATCCTTTTGATGCGGCCAGACTTCAAACGCCCGTATATTTGATATCTCCAAAGTGAAATCTTCACAAATTCTGGGGATAATATATTCAACACAGTTGGTTGCCGATATACCCGTGTCGTCTCCTTGATCTACCAAGAGCACCCAGGCACACTCGGTCGTAGCTTCGTGGGCAATAATCAAATGACAAAACGAATCCATTAGGCTTAGGTTGCTTTGCTCTCTTTGGGTTCCGGAACCTTTCCAGTTGTAAATAGCTGAATATGTTATTTTGAAATACATGCTTTTCCTATGGCTTGCAGACTACTATCAATGGATTCTAATTATGGCTGATTCTGAGATTTGTAGGTTTCAATGTATTTTCTGACCTGATGTTCAGGCTGAAAAATACCATAATGGCCTTCGCATAAAATATCAGCATTCAATTCCAATAGCGTTTGCATGGAAGACTGATAATCATAAAGATTTGATAAAAAATCATCGTTAAACGGACCATGCAGATCCTGGCCGAACAATATTTTTTTGCCTTCTGATTCAACAATGACGGAAATTGAACCGGGAGTATGCCCCGGTGTATGTATGCATTGAAATTTATAGTTGCCAAACGTGAGGATGGTGTCTTTTTCAAATCGTCTGTGCAATTTTACAGGCTCAAACATCACACCATACCAAGAGGCGGCAGTCCTGTCATCATGCCCAGGCTCCTCAATTGGTTTGGCATCTAATTGATGGGCATAAAATTTTATTTCCGGTATTGCTTTTTTTAAATCTGCACACGCCCCAATATGGTCAAGGTAGCAGTGAGTTAAAATGCAATGCGGAATATCTTCAAAACACATCC
>JAKSAU010000578.1 GCA_022361535.1 Desulfobacterales bacterium | reverse complement strand
CAGGATTTAAAGGGTAATGATAGAAAAGAAAAACATCCTCAGCCTATGGATATAATAGCTGTATGTGGAAATGGCAATGGGAACGTATCACTCAAGACACCTGAGGCGCTTCCACCATCTGCTGGAATAGCTAATGTTACGGTGGATACGACATACTTAATAAATCCCAAGGTACTAATTGAATTTGCATGTATTATTTCAATAATAAATGCTGCAGATGTTAAACTTGAGTTTGAATTGTTCAGAGTTTGTAGAGATGGAGAACCTTTGTCACGTGGAATTTGGAGATTCGATAAAACTGGTTCTCCGGACGCTGAACAGACAGAGAAAGTCTTTAATTTTACATTTTGTGAATTCAAAGCTCCGTCAAGCTGCTGTGAATATTTTGTAATCCTTACAGTGAATGAACTAAGTGCAGATTTTGATTCGTTGGATGTGACTATTGACAACGCTAGAATAAATGCATTTGCTCAGGGCTCTAGTGGCCATTTTAATGATGATTACTATAAAGGATATGAAAAGAAAGGTAGTCTTAATTCTACTATAAAAAATCCTAGACCTAAAGAAATAATACTGGAATGCGGTAATGGAGTAGGGGTGATGAGGTTTACTGAGGCTTCTACAGACAGATTACAGGTAGGTCAGGTTGCCATTGACACAACGGGCCTATGCAAGCCTATTGTAAATATCGAGTTTTCTAGCATTATAAGCTTTGAAACTTTTCTATTCAACCCTGCACTTTTAACACTACAATTACAGATTGAATTATTCAGAATGTGTGATAATAAAATACCGGTACCAATAGGAGTATGGGTACTTGAAAACTTTGATATCATTACAAGGAGCACAGGTGCTTTCCAATTTATTGCTTGCGACTGTACAACATGCCCTGGATGCTGTGATTATTTTGTAACTGTTACACCTTTTGGGTCACCAGGAAATACAAGTGCAGTGTCCATAAGCGATGTTAGAATAGCAGCATTAGCAAGTTGAATCATAATATGTCAAAGGACGGTTTGGTGAGATATTACAGACCCGTCTGGTGTATTTCAAAGGCAAGGGGACGCTTTGTTTGCCATAAATTGAAAGAAATGAAGGAGTTTGT
>JAKSAU010000055.1 GCA_022361535.1 Desulfobacterales bacterium | reverse complement strand
CAGTTCCTGGATGTAGTCGAAATGTGGGCATTTAGGGCCGTGAAAGCTCTCTCGGCACATGCAGCTTGAATAATGGACAACGACACCGCCGGTGTCGATGCCGGCTCGTTTTTTGAGTAGTTTTAGTGCGTTAGCCAGTTTGCGAAGGGACGCTCTGCCGCAGCAGCCTCCGCAGGAAAAGCTTAGATAGCGGCTATCAGCATCTTTGGAGTAGCCTGAAAAGCCACCTTCGCGGTTATAAAAAGCTTCTTCGCATAAGTAACCGCTACAGCGTTCTTTAACGATATCGCACTGAAGCGTTATGATGTATTTGGGATTCATGGTAGGTCCTTTTGGCTGGATTAGCCATATTTTACATCCGGGTATAGTATTATCAGGGCCAGGTTATATATTGGTTTGAATATAAACGGAAATACATTCCATGCGATTATAAAGCCAATAATTGAGATACCCTGGGTCTGGTACATTTTCTGTTTGAAACTGCTGTAAGTTCTGCTGTCGAGGATAAGTGCCAAACCGGCGAAGCCGTCAAATGGTGGTACCGGCATCAGATTAAACAGGAACAGAAGCAGGTTGAGGCCAAATGTAATCCCTGCAAATAGTGCCAGAGAATGGGCAAAGCCCGGCTCGGCTGCCTGAGCTACAACCGGAAATTGAATTGAATCTGGTTCGATAAAGACATTGGCAAATACCATGATTTTGATAAATATAAGTGCAGCAAACATTAAAATCAGGTTTGATACAGGGCCTGCCAAAGCCATTTTTCCGGCAGATTTAGGATTTCTCTCCGCCCACATCGGATCGTAAGGGCAACTGGCCCAGCCAAGCATCCAGCCGCCCAGGAAATAGGATACTATAGGGAATAATATCATGCCCATGGGTTCCTGGCGGATATGTGGAATAGGGTCAAGTGTTACCTGCCCGCCGTGGTAAGCGGTGCGGTCGCCGAGCCTGAAAGCTACTAATGCGTGGGCGGCTTCGTGAACGATAGCTGATACCAGGAAAACTGCATACCAGACCAGGCCGAGTATTATTGTATTAGT
>JAKSAU010000087.1 GCA_022361535.1 Desulfobacterales bacterium | reverse complement strand
CCGCCGGTGGCCTCGTAGGTGCAACGGATTCCGTAAGACTCTTTTTCTTTGTTCACCATCTGGGCAATCGCGCCACCCGTGGGGTAATACACCCCGGTGATTCCCCCCGTACCGATGGTGACATAAGTTGTCTTCGCCAGGGAGACGCACGGCACAACAGTGAGACTGATCAACAAGGTCAGCAAACATACGCCCAATAAACGAATCGCTTTTACCATGGGGTGTCTCCTCCGGTCAGCAGGGTCAATATAACTGGGATTTCTTCTTGTTTATAGCAAGTTAACCCTATATCATTTTCGTGCGGCAATCTCAACCGATTCAAGGTGCCGAAACAACCATGAGCCCGGGGCCGGGCTGCCATAACGGGGTGTGCATCCGTGTCAGAAACAAAAAACAATACGGTCAGTATCGTTATACCGACCTATAATCGGGCGTGGGCGATCCAGGAGGCGATCGATTCGGTTCTTTCCCAGGACTATCCCGACTACGAACTGATCATCGTCGATGACGGCTCCACAGACAATACCCGTCAGGTTCTGTCGGCATACGCCGACAAGATCACACTCATCCGGCAATCCAACCGGGGCGTCAGCGCCGCCCGGAACAGGGGGATTGCGGCAGCGTCCGGCTCGCTGATCGCCTTTCTCGACTCGGACGACCGGTGGATGCCGACAAAGCTCTCCCGCCAGGTTGATTTTTTCAACCGGCATCCCGAGGCCCTCATATGCCAGACAGAGGAAATCTGGATAAGAAAGGGGCGACGCGTCAATCCGAAAAACCGGCATAAAAAACCGTCCGGCGATATCTTCGAGCCCTCTTTGCGCCTGTGCCTGGTGAGCCCGTCAGCCGTCATGATGCGGCGCCGGTTATTCGACCTGGTGGGCGATTTTGATCCAAACATGCCGGCCTGTGAAGACTATGATCTTTGGCTGCGGGTGGGATGCCGTTATCCCGTATACCTGATTGACACCCCCCTTATCATCAAGCATGGCGGCCATTCGGACCAACTGTCCCGGATGCCTGCCCTGGATAAATTTCGCATT
>JAKSAU010001140.1 GCA_022361535.1 Desulfobacterales bacterium | reverse complement strand
TGTATTTCCTGGGACGGAGAAGTTCACCCTGATCAGTTTTGGCGTGAAATCAGTTTCGGCAACATTAAAGACACGCCGTTTTCAAAAATCTGGACAGATCCTGAAAATGAATTTCTTATGAAAATGAAAGACAAGAAAAATCATGTCAAAGGCAGATGTGCAGAGTGCCGTTGGCTTGATATATGTGCCGGTAACTTTAGAGCCAGGGCTAAATCAGTTGCAAATGATCCTTGGGATTCTGACCCAGCTTGTTATCTAACAGATGAAGAGATCAAAAAGGAGGACGCTTAATGTTGTTTCCCGACTACAGAGGAAGACGGCTCAGGGCGACAGACAGTTTCAGACGGATGATCAGGGAAACCAAATTGTCTAGAGATGACTTGATCCTACCTCTTTTTGCAGTGGAAGGAAAATCAGTCAAAAAACCGATCGAATCAATGCCCGGACATTTTCAAATGTCTTGTGACCATATAGTGACCAAAGCTAAGGAAGCTTATGATGAAGGGGTTCCTGCTATCATTCTTTTTGGCGTACCTGATAAAAAAGATGAACTTGGCACCCGTGCTTATGCCGAAGACGGCATTGTTCAAAAAGCTGTTGCTCAAGTGAAATCACAGGTGCCTGATTTATCGGTTATTACTGATGTATGCCTTTGCGGATATACTGATCATGGACATTGCGGCGTTATAGATAACGGTATTGTTGACAATGATGCATCTCTTGATCTTTTAGCCAGAACCGCCCTCTCCCATGCCCAAGCTGGCGCAGATATGGTTGCTCCTTCAGATATGATGGACGGCCGGGTGGCTGAAATCAGAGGTCTGCTTGATGATGAAGGATTTACCCATGTTCCTGTGATGTCATATGCGGTAAAGTATGCGTCCTCGTTTTATGGTCCGTTCAGGGAAGCTGCCGAATCTGCACCACAATTTGGAGACCGCAAGACCTACCAGATGGATCCCGCCAATTCACAAGAAGCCATCAGGGAAGCGACTATGGATATTGAAGAGGGTGCTGACATTATCATGGTTAAGCCTGCACTCTCATATCTTGACATCATTTATCGGATTAAGGAAGAAATTGATCTTCCTGTTGCAGCCTATAATGTATCCGGAGAATACTCTATTATTAAGGCCGGGGAAATGATGGGCTGGGTAGAAGCAAAAGCTATGATTATGGAAACCTTGCTTTCAATCAAACGGGCCGGAGCCGACTTAATCCTTACCTATTCAGCCATTGACGTGGCAAGGGAGTTGAACAACTGATGACTCATCCTCATGGTAAATCTGGACATCCGCATGGTCATCCTGGAGGACACCCGGGCACTGCTGGCCATCCTGGTAAAAATACGTTAAGGCTTGTTGCCTGGGAAACCACAAGACGGTGCAATCTAGCCTGCAAACACTGCAGAGCAGTTGCAGAAGACCATCATTATGACAACGAATTGGATACTAACGCCTCATTCAAACTTCTCGAGCAGATCAGGGAAGTTGGAACACCGATCGTCATCCTGACAGGTGGCGAACCTTTGCTTAGAGATGACATCTTTGACATAGCCGCATACGGAGATAAGCTCGGGTTGAGGATGGTGATGGCGCCCAACGGTACGTTGCTTAACGAAGACAATGTTGCAAAATTAAAAACATCCGGCATCAAAAGAATCGCAGTAAGCCTGGACGGTGCCAGTGCAGAAACTCACGACGAATTTCGTGGGGTTCCCAATGCCTTTGACCAAACTTTGCGCGGCATAGAGATTGCCAAATCTGCCGGACTAGAATTTCAAATCGGCACCACCATCACTAAAACCAACTTGGAAGAAATTCCCAAAATATTGTCCCTTGCTGAACGCATTGGTGCAGTTGCCCATCATATTTTTCTTTTGGTTCCAACCGGCCGTGGAAAATACATTGTTGATACTGCAATTGATGCAAAAGAGTATGAGGAAACCTTAAACTGGTTCTACGACCAGCAGGATAAAACCAGCCTCCAGCTAAAGGCGACCTGTGCGCCTCATTATTACAGGATTTTGCGTCAACGTGCCAAAGAAGAAGGTAAAAAGATCACATTTGAAACCCATGGACTTGACGCTGTAACCAGGGGGTGTTTGGCCGGAACCGGTTTTTGTTTTATTTCCCATGTTGGCCGTGTTCAAACCTGCGGTTTTTTAGATGTTACTTGTGGAGATATCACCAAGCAAAGCTTTAAAGATGTTTGGGAAAATTCAACCGTTTTTAATGAACTCAGGGACTTTAAAAATTTAGATCCCAAATGCGGCATTTGTGAATTTAAACAGGTTTGCGGTGGATGCCGAGCCAGGGCATATGAAGCCACAGGCAGCTATCTGGCAGAAGAGCCCTTGTGCTCTTACCAGCCGAGAAAACGCTAAGTTACAAAGAACCTAAAAGAGAAGCAATAGAAAAACCGGCCTGAGGAAGCTCAAGCCGGTTTTCTTATTTATAAAGACTATTGAGATAGGTTAATTATCATCATCTAATGAGTCGAGTTTTAGCATTAGCGGGCGGTCCTCTTCAGTCTGGCCTGAGAAGATAATGGGCCCGGGATTTCTGAACCGGTCAGGCCCTGTATCCGCAGCCACCCAGTCCTCTCTTAATGCTTTAAACACTTTGAACGCATTGGAGTTCAAATCAACGATGCTTTTCTCAATAACCAACTCAAGTCGTCCTTTACGCTCTTCAAGGTGCATAAGCTTGGCGATAGGAATACCAATTGGCTGCCATTGATCAAAATCCTGTTCAAGGTTCAAAATTGCAGCCATTTGGCCGGTGGCTCCGCCCGCAATCAGATGAAACGCTGTTAGACCAAGGTTATACGTATAGTTGCAGTCAAAATATGTAGGATCAGATCCCCTGCCGTCGTACCCATAAAAGTGGGTCTGAATTTTAAAATCTGGTTCTGATTTTTTAAAAATCTCGACCAAAGCACTGGGTATTTCTTCATCCTGATCCAGCATATCTGCATTTACCAAGGCAAGTTTCAATGTTTTAAGAGATATGATCTCCGGTTTGACAAGAACGTATTCGTCCTGGGGGTTTTTAAACAAAGCAGGAGCAAAAAGTTCAGGATCCATTCTGGCCGTATCCATAAAAGTGACATAGTCAGTTCTTTTTATTCCTACTTTATAGACACCCTGCTCTTTTAGAACATCTAAGTATTCCTTGACCATGTCCATGACTATTTTCTCTGTTTTCACCTGGGAAAACTGAAAATTGCCATGAAAATCACGTTCGACCAAAAGTCCTTCTTTAAAGAAATTGGGAAGTTGATTGAATAATTCATCATCTCGTAAATTCCAGATAGGGAATTTGTCTTTATCAATCATGCCCTGTGAAATTCGACGCAGGTAATCTAATTTATCGTTAAGCGACGGAAAAGCCCTGTGAAAATCAAAATCATGAATATTGTTATAATCAGCTATTATCTTATTTAGCTTAATGATAAAAACCTGGATTTCATTGATAAATTCAAGGATACCTTCAGGAATAATCATTATGCCGTAGTTTTTTCCAAATGCGGCCCGCCGGACAATTATATCACAGATCACCCGTGACAAATGGCGCAATGTAATCCCATAGGCATTATAATCAGTGTCACCTGATTCCCCGGCTTTATCCAGTCGGTCCTGATCAATGTAATCTGCAAGTTCCTCACCGATCAATGAAAGATTAACGTGGGTTTGCAGGGCGCTTTCCAAAGTTAAATGGCTGGCCACACGGCCCATAACCTTGCATACATGCCAATATTTAATGTCGGAGCTGCCATCATTTGAAAGGTTGGAAATATTTCTTGCAAAAGCCCTGGCCGCGGAATGAAATCCAAATGAAATGGCACATAAGGTTTGTCCGTCATCGGTTTTTACCTGGATGTCACCATCAATGGTCTTAGGGATACCAATCACTTTAATTCCCGAAGACTTGAAGTGTTGAGCAAGAAAAGCTGCATTGGTATTTGAATCATCACCACCTATTATGACCAAAGCATCAAGATCCAAGCCTTTACATGTTGTCAGGGCTTTTTGCATTTTTTCACCGGAATCGATCTTTGTCCTTCCGGTTTTAATCATGGTAAAGCCACCCATATTACGGTATTTGTCGACCAATTCTTGTGTGATCTCAATGTGACGGTCTTCCAGCAGTCCGTCTGGCCCCTGAAGAAAGCCAAACATCCTTGAGCTTTCGTTATAGCGTTTAATTTCGTCAAACAAGCCTGCGATGACGTTATGGCCACCAGGGGCAGGTCCACCTGAAAAAACAACACCTATATGTCGTTTCTTTTTGAATTCAGCTTCTATATCGTCAGAAACAGGGTCAGTGGTCACCACTTGTTGAACCGGGTTGTTGATAATACCTGGCAGCATACGTTCTGCTTCGGTGTCGTTTATAAAACGGTATTGCTCCCGGGATTCAAGAATTGAAAAATCTGAATTAAAAATGTCTATTTTTTTTGGGGTAAATGATCTTCTGGCCAAAGTTTCCATGCTGTCGTTGGACATCACATGTCGGGCTGCTTCCAATACACCCTTAGATACCGTCTCTGTATGAGATCCCATTCAAACTCCAATATTCTGATCATGTCCCGGCAATCTTGATATAGCCGGGGTTTATTGAACCATTACCTGGTTCCGTCCGTTTTCTTTAGCCCGGTATACAGCCATGTCTGCACGCTCAAAAACCTGTTCGTGTGACTGATCACCTTCTTGAACACAAGATATACCGATGCTAACCGTTACCTTAACCTTTTCATTTTTATATAAAAACTCAATTTTTTCTATGGTCTGGCGAATCTTTTCAGCTGCTTGTCTTGAACCGTCTGCGTCCGTTTCAGGCATTATAATAATAAATTCCTCGCCACCGTAGCGGGCAAGCATATCATTTTTTCTTAGTAAAGGGTGAGTTCTTTTTATTATTTCCTGCAAGCAGCGGTCACCAATTGCATGACCATATCTGTCATTGATGTTTTTAAATTTATCTGCATCGATAAGAAGAAGTGAAAAGATACTGCCATATCTTAGGAACCTGTCCATTTCTTCTTCGATTTTCTTATCATATGCCCGTCTGTTTTTGGCACCGGTCAATTGGTCTTCATTTAGTTTCTTCTCAAGTTCTTCTGAATAACGGGTCGCTTCGTTTAATTCCTGTTTAAGTCGGGCAAAACCTGATTTAAATGATTCCCTGTTTTTTTCAGCCAATTTATTAATAGCAGAATCTACTTTCCTCTTTTTTTGCAGTGCGTTTTCAATTGAGGTCAGGCCCTGGGATATTTTAACTTTCAACTCGTCAAGACTGGCAGCTACATCTGAAGAGTTTTTCATGCCGCTCATTTCAGAACTGAGCACGGACTCAAATCCCTGGTTGGATTTAAAAAGCGATGTTGTTTGTTCATAGGAAGAAGCAAGCTTGGTCTCTATTTCCAATATTCTTGCAACTATATCCTTAATAAAGGCATTGACCTTTTCCCTGTCTTGGCTCGTATCAGAAATGTATTTAAAAATCAGAGAAAAAATACTTTCCCTTATTTCAACTATGTCTTGTGTATCAGAAGCAGCCAAAATTCTAGCTGTCAGGTTTTCAAGTTTCTTGGCATATTTATTATCAAGAGTGGATTTAAGACTGTTTAATACCTCATGGTAATTTTGTTTAAAATCATCAAGAACCGGATCTGATGAGTTCTTTAGAAGCGAAGAAAACATCCCCTTTTTCTTTCTCGGAGCAACAGGTCCAATGTCTTCCTTAATCATGGCTGTTTTTATCTGGCTGAAAATGTACTCCATTTTTGCGGACGAGGCTTTTTTCCGCATAGCAGCACCCAATTGTTTGCAGGCTTTAGCAAATGAGGTATCATCTTTAGAAACCATGTCCAGAATAATTGGGAAATACCTTCTGTATAGCCTGTCCTGGCTCTCATATTGCTCCTCAATGGCATCCAGTTCCTTTATTAGACGGTCTTTCTGCGATTGAAGCTTGCTTACCTGGTCCTGAAGTACTGCTATTTTATCTTCAAGTTGTCCTGCCATAATAAACATCCTTTACTATGAAGAAAATTTTCTGCCCTATTTTTATCGGTTGAAAGTAAGAAAGTAAAGGTAATTTAGGTTTTCTTGGCTTGATTCCGAGACAGGAAAAATGTAAAAGATCACACATGGATAATTCCTCTATAACCAATGTCTTATCTTGTATAAGACACCTATACATATTTTGATAATAAAGCCGTACTCAATGTTAAAAGAATAGCTGTTTTTACAACGTGCTTGAATCCCAAAGTATAACAAGCGTACACTTAAAGAATAAATAGAAACATTAAGGAGAAAAAGGCGTGGCCTTTAACATTTTCAAAAAAAAGGAAAAACCTGCCCAGGACAATGAGTCCGGGTTGTTTTCAAAATTAAAATCCGGGCTATCAAAAACCCGGGATGTATTAAATACTGATGTAACAGAGCTTTTTGCTTCCGCCAAAGCCATTGATGATGATCTCTTTGATGAATTGGAAGAATTACTGGTTACTTCTGACCTAGGTATTGACATCACAATGACAATGATGGAACGCATCCGTAAAAAAGCAAAGAGTTTAGAAACCGGGGATCAGTTAAAACAGGTGCTCAAAGAAGAGCTCTTTGACCTTTTTGTCGAACCCAAAGAATCTGACAATACGCATAAACCATATGTCATCATGATGGTTGGGGTAAATGGCACCGGAAAAACAACCACACTTGGAAAACTTGCAATGAAATACACCCAGCAAGGAAAAAAAGTGCTTATTGCTGCTGCCGATACGTTTCGTGCCGCAGCCATCGAGCAGGTTGAAATCTGGGCGGATCGTTCCGGGGCAGGCATTGTCAGGCACAAAGAGGGAGCCGATCCAGCTGCAGTCGCCTATGACGCTGTAGAGGCTGCTTTAGCACGTGACGTGGATATTGTATTGATTGACACTGCAGGCCGGCTTCACACGCAAAAGAATCTTATGGAAGAACTAAAAAAAATAAAGCGTTCTGTGGATAAAAAACTAAAAGGTGCCCCCCACGAGATACTTATGGTAATTGACGCGACAACCGGACAAAACGCTTTATCCCAAGCGAAAATCTTTAACGAGGCAGTTGGGCTTACACAAGTTGCTGTTACCAAACTCGACGGGACAGCTAAGGGTGGTATTGTTGCTGCTGTTTCCTCCAATATGGCCCTTCCCATTTCCCATATCGGTGTCGGGGAGGCTATAGATGATCTGCAGAACTTTGACGCAAAACTGTTTGTTGATGCGTTGTTTGATTAGAATTTAACCTTGATTGACTAAATCAGGAGATTTCAATGTTCGGAATAGAAAATTATACCGGATTCATAATCGCAGCCATTATTTTGAACCTTACTCCCGGGGCTGACACTTTTTACGTTCTGACCCGGTGTGTTGCACAGGGCCGTAAGGCAGGACTTGTGTCCGTAGCCGGTATTATGACTGGCTGTGTCGTCCATGTGCTTTGCGCGGCGTTTGGCTTGTCCGTGATATTATCAACGTCAGCCCTTGTCTTTAACCTGGTAAAATGGGCAGGTGCTTTATATTTGATTTACCTTGGTATTCGAACACTGATGGATAAATCACCTGCTTTTGATGATAACAATGGGCCAATTGCAAACGGCAATTTAGCTTTGATATACCGCCAAGGGATTATTACCAACGTATTAAACCCAAAGGTTGCCTTATTCTTTTTATCTTTCCTCCCCCAGTTTATTAATATCAATCAGGCTTCAGGCCCCATTCCCTTTTTACTGCTCGGTGGAACATTCTTGCTTACCGGAACAACCTGGTTGTTGATCCTTGCAGGAGCAGCGGCATTGATGACAAGGACGCTTAGGGGAAATAACAAGATAGGTTTGATCCTTCAAAAATTGTCCGGTATTATTTTTATTGGGTTTGGGCTGAAATTGGCATTTGATTCAAAATAATACAAATAACCCAATCAAAAAGAGTATTATATTATTGTACAGCATTTAACTTAAGGATTTATACTTGCAATGGAAATTAAACGTCTTACACCTAAAACCCCTCAGGGCCTTGTGGTAGTCATTACAGGTAACGGAAAAGGAAAGACGACGTCTGCCATGGGTATGGCCCTGAGAGCCGTTGGGCACGACCAGCAAGTTTGCATTATACAGTTTATGAAAGGTGATCTGTATACCGGTGAATGGGATGCAGTCTTAAAACTAAAAGATCAGGTTGAGCTGTTTCATACAGGAAAGGGATTCTGTGGCATAGAGGGCAACCCCTATCCCCACAAAGAACATAGAAAGAATGCACAAGATGCCCTTGACCTTATAAAATCTAAAATAGCCGAAAACCGTTTTGACTTGATGGTTTTAGATGAAATTAATAATGCCCTTGCCTTGAACTTAATTGATTTGGACCAGGTTAAAGAGATTCTTACTTTGCGTCCTTCCAACCTTCATATGGTACTGACGGGAAGGGATGCACATCAGGACATAATTGATCTTGCAGACACGGTAAGCGAGGTAAAAGAAATAAAGCATGCTTACAGAAAAGGAATTGAACCCCAACCTGGTATTGATTATTAGTTATTTGACCTGGTGACCGTATAAGGAACGTTGTTATATGCATATTGAACCTGTTGACCCTGATACCCCTGAGGTAAAAGTCATGATTGATGCACTGGATGCTTTTCAAGGTGAACTTTACCCGGCTGAAAGCAACCACCTTGACAATCTTGATACCTTAAAAAAGGACAATGTTGTCATGCTTGGGGTTAAAAATGATGATACGCTAATGGGCATTGGTGCTGTAAAATTTATGGACGGCTATGCTGAAATTAAACGCATGTTTATTCCACCTGATCATCGAAAAAAAGGATTGGGCAAAATAATTCTTGAACATCTTGAGCATGCTGCCATGGCTCGCGGGCTTAACTGTATCCGCCTTGAGACAGGAATCTATCAGGATCCTGCCATTGCGCTTTATGAGGCCGCAGGTTTCTATAAAATATCTAACTTTGCCGATTATCCGGATGATCCGCTAAGTGTCTTTATGGAAAAAGAATTACCCGAACTAAACAATTCCATTGCCATATCATTTTATACACATGATGATCGCGATCAGGTTGTCTCTTTATGGCAAAAATGTGAGTTAACCAAACCCTGGAATGATCCGGATAAAGACATTCAGCGTAAAATGGCTGATTCTTCTGATTTATTTTTTGTGGCACGGCTCAATACCCAGGTGATCGGAACCTGTATGGCAGGTTATGATGGTCACAGGGGGTGGTTTTATTACCTTGGGGTAAGCCCTGAATTTCAAAATAAAGGGATTGCAAAGCAGCTTGTAACGTATGCTGAAAAAAGCCTTCTGGATAAAGGCTGCCCTAAAATAAACTTGATGGTCCGTAAAACAAACGCTACTGCCAATGGTTTTTACAAAGCTATCGGTTATCAGGATGACCCTGTTGTGGTTTTAAGCAAACGCCTAATACCAGATTAAACAAAATTGGATAAGCAATGTTTGCATAAGCAACAATCAAGTTTTTGATTGACGCAGTCGCTACTACATATGGCTTCCGTCTAAGACGTTACGCAGTGTTTCGCGTAAATCTTTCATAACAAAAGGCTTGAATATAATCCCTTGAATATTTTTACTTCTAACGTCTTTAGACACTTTTTCACTGAACCCTGTACAAAGTAATACTGGTAATCCGGGAACAATTGTATAAAGCAACTCAGCCAGCTTGTCCCCTGACATTTGCGGCATTAAAACATCTGTGATTACAAGATCAAACTTATTAGGTGATTTCTTTACAATTTCAAATGCCTGTTGCCCTGATTCAGTAAAGGTAACACTGTAGCCCAGACGTTTAAGTATCTGGGTTTCCACACGCAGCACTGAAGGATCATCATCTACCACAAGAACATGCTCTCTGACCACGTGCTCAAAGTCAGATTTTGAACTAGGTTCAATCTGCTCATCACCATTTTCCAAGGCGGGAAAGTACATCTCAAAACAGGTGCCAATTCCTTGCTGGCTTGTTACCTGTATTGTGCCTTTTGAATTTGTCACTATACCATGGACCATTGATAGGCCCAGTCCTGTTCCTTTTTGATCTGATTTTGTTGTAAAAAACGGATCAAAAATCTTTTCACAGGTTTCCTTATCCATTCCAACCCCTGTATCTGAAAAACTCAACCTGACCCAGTTCAATATTTCAGCAGACTTCTTTTCAGTGTGATGTGGATTAACAGTTGTTAGCTCAAGATCTATTGAAAGCTCACCGCCAGTTTTCTCCATAGCATGAAAGGCATTTGTTGTTAGATTTAACACAACTTGATGAATCTGGGTTGGGTCTGCATTAATTTGGGGGACATTATCTTTTATATTTGTCTTTACGATTATAGTATCAGGCGTGGTGGATCTAAGTAATTTCAGCGCCTCCATGAGTATCGGTTCAACATCCATGGGCCTGAGTTCTTGTCTGGTTTGCCTTGAAAAGGTTAGAATCTGTTTTACCAATTCCCTTGCACGCATAGTACTTGATTGGATTTCTCCAAGATATTCACGGAAAGGATCTTTTTCGTCCATATCCTCAATAATCATTTCCGTATTACCCAAAATTGGAACGAGAATATTATTAAAGTCATGTGCAATTCCCCCTGCCATAGTACCCAAAGATTCCATTTTCTGTGATTGCCTTAATCGATGTTCCAATCTTTGTTTTTCGCGTTGCCTTTGTTTTCGCAAGGTAATGTCCCTTAAGAAAAGAAAGAACAATTCTTCCTTGGCACTGGTACTGAATGTTGCCGAAATCTCGAAATCTACAACGCCTCCTAAGTTGGTTTTATGTTTAATTTCATACCGCCCTGCCCCACGTTCTTTTATATGTGCAAGTTTTAACCTGCCTTTTCCTTGATCAAAGTCATACATTGGCTTTTCAAGCAGATCCTGCCGATTAAAACCCGTTATCCTGCAATATGCTTCATTGACTTCCTGGACGATACCGTTGACATCAAGAATACAAAATCCATCCATGGTACTCTCAATAGTTTGGCGGAACCTGGCTTCCCTGGTGCGGATGTCATCAATATCCTGTATAACCTGAAGCCTCATTTTATTAATGGCATGAACAAGGTCATCCAACTCATCTTTTTTGATAGAATCAGTTTTTGCCCTGTTAAGTGTAAAAGGGTTTCCATTTTGATAATTAAAGACCATCTGTCTTGAATAAAACGATAGGTCTATTAAGTGACGAATAACCAGCCGGTAAAGGATATATAAAATAAAAAAAGATACAAAAAAGGTTTTTATGCCCTGTGTTGTAATGATGAAAAGAATCCGCCTTACCATCCTATTATAAGTGCCTTCAAGGCTGGCCACAGCTCTCAAGGCCCCTAAATGATGGACAGTGTCAGCAGCTACATAATTCACCTCAAACTCTTTTTCAATCCAGGTTTTTTTTTCAGGTATTTGGCCGGCTGAATAAAGAAGATCCTTGCCTTCATATATCTCAAGATACTCTATATCTCGATGGCTTAGTGCATCCTTGAGTTCTACATTAACTTGATCATCGTCCAGTTTCCAAACACTTGAGGATAAGCTTTCTAAATATCCTTGCCCGATACGCTCTAATTGCCTATGAACTTCATTTATATCTGTTCGGTATTCGATAAAAATCTGAATGCTGGCTAATAAAAGAGTAATCAAGGAACTGAAAAAAAGTATATACGCCAACTGCTTAATGGCCAATGAACCTTTCCAGGATTTTGAAATAAAAGGAATCAAACGCATGGGTAATACAATCTCATTTAGTCGGTTCTTTTAAATCATATGCCCGGTTTTGCAGTTGTTTATGCATTCTTGCATAGGTACCGTCAGCATAAAGACTCTCAAGACTATCATTAAATCGAGATATTAACTCCACACTTCCCGAAATAGCTTTTGAAATCATCAGAGAGTATTGTCTGGTCTGAATAATTGTTGGTGAATAGGTAATTTTAGATTGGTCAGCCTTGGGTAACGTTGTTCTGATCAAATATTTTCCCACCTCCGATACTTGAGGGACGGCATGAATCCGATTTCTAAGCAATCTTCGATAGAGATTTTCGTATGTCCCTGTCCTTTCAACAATAAGTAATCCTTTTTGTTCTGCCCTGTCAAACAAGGGGTAGACCGTATGAAGAGTCCCTCCGATTGTAAGACCTTTTAAGTCGTCTACATTTGTCCAATTAAGGTCAAAGGTTTTCAAGTGGAATAAATATTCATTGTCAGTTACCACTGTATT
>JAKSAU010000565.1 GCA_022361535.1 Desulfobacterales bacterium | reverse complement strand
ATTCTATTCAATCATACACAATCAGGCGATCATCATTATTACTTCGTGGTAAATACGCTCGATACTGCAGGCGATTATAATCTAACCTTTCGCGTAAAGGGAAAACAGCCGGAGATATGGGATCCTATGAATGGGCAAATTAAAAAAGCAACTTCATGGAAACAGCAGGAAAAAGGTACAAGCGTAAATATTACGTTACCTGCATATGGCTCTTGTTTTGTTGTTTTTAAAGAGAACACCACTAACACTGGACTGGATGGAAAAAAAGATGTACCTGAAACAGTAGATACACTTTCGGGTCCATGGAAAATTGAATTTGATTCGGTTTACGGACCTAAAAAGGCTATCATTACTGACAGCTTGTTCTCATGGAACCATCACCTTGTCGAGGATATTAAATACTATTCCGGTACTGCAACTTATTCGACTACTTTTAATTTGGAATCCATTCCCGAAGGAAAAATTGCACTTGACCTGGGCAAAGTAGCCAGCATGGCGCGTATAAGAATAAACGGAAAGGAACTTCCACTGGATTGGCATGCTCCATTCATATTTAATATTAGTAAAGCACTCGTGCTGGGAGAAAACACCTTAGAAATTGATGTAACCAACAGTTGGCACAATCGGTTGGTTGGTGACTGTCGCTTAGAACAACCTGTTGACGGATTACCCGGTTGGCTGCTGAACGGAAACTCCCTACCCTACGATTCAAAAAGAAAAACATGGGTATTTTTCGAACACCAAAAGCCGAATGATAAATTGTTTCCTGCTGGTTTGATTGGACCGGTGAGGATTTGTAAAGTTATGGAAAAGAAGTATCAAGGAAGAAAATAATATGGAGAAATGGATAAAACACCACCCAAGTGGTTTATAATTTGTAATAATTCTTCGTATTGTAAATACGATTGTAACAGCAATTATTGTACTCATAAAAATATCATGAATACTTAAAAGTAAATTTTATCTTTGCGTTTTAACAAATCAGGCTTTTAAAATATGAAACATTACATATTCCCACTAAAAATCCTGTTCTTATTATACCTATTTGTTTCTTGTAAAGAAATAGAGTTAAAAAGAGAAGCTAAAGTTGAAACTGATAGCACATCAAATATCACAACAAATTCGGTTATAGTTCATTCCCAAATATCGGATTTAGGAGAAGGTATATTATCTTATGGACATTGTTGGGATAGTATTGCAAGTCCAATTATATCGGATTTATCTGACAACTATGGAATACCTCAAAAGGAGGGGTATTTTCAATCGGTAATATCTAAATTACAACCAAACACACAGTACTTCGTAAGATCCTATGCTAAATATAATGGAGGTATTTGTTATGGAAAAGAACTTCAATTCAAAACCTCATCGTTAGGTGCCCCGTTTGTTGAAACAGGAGAAGTTAGAAAAAAAGAAATGGATCTGTTAATCATCCGAAGTAATATTCTTGATTTAGGTGCAGGAACAGATAGTATTATTCAATATGGACATTGTTGGTCTTTAAGTGGTGATCCAACAATACAAGATTCATTTAGTAATCTGGGTGGACAAAAAAGTTTGGGACACT
>JAKSAU010000975.1 GCA_022361535.1 Desulfobacterales bacterium | reverse complement strand
GATGAAGATCGCCCTTGATGCCGGTCACGGCATCGATACCTATCCCAAAACCGCAAGTAAAGGTGTACCTGGCCTGGCAGAGTTCGAGTTTAACGCTACTGTAGCCGGGTATGCAAAAAAAATGCTGGAGTCAGTAGGGTATCAGGTTATTCTGACTCAGCCCTTACAGGGTAATAGTGTCAGCCTGTGGAACCGAGTGGCTTTGGCCCGTGATAATCAAGCTGACCTGCTAATCAGTATTCATGCTGACTATAATAGCAATGCCAATGTACGCGGCTACTGGGCATTTTACTGGCATGAGAGTAAAGCAGGAAAGCAGTTTGCTACAATATGGGAAGCGGAGGCTAAACAACACTTTTCTCACCCTTCCCGAGGAATTTTAGCTGGTAAGCAGGGTCTGTGGACCAATTTCCATATGACCCGGGAGCCTCATCAACTGGGTATTCCGGCGGTATTAATCGAGCATGGCTTTATGTCTAATGCTGATGATTTAGTCTTGCTTAAGTCAAATGAATTCAGAAAACTGGCAGCTGCTACCATTGCAGCAGCCGTTAAAAAAATGTTCCCGACACCCAGATCGGATTGGCGAACAGTTATCGGACATAAGGCAGTACAGGATTTAGCTATAAAAGGTTTTCTAAGCAAACCAGAACAGTGGCAAAGCAATCTACTAGAGCCTTTGCCAGCCTGGGTTGTGTGGGAGGTTTTAAACAGAATAGCTAAATAATTGAGGAAATACAGGTGAATTATGCTTTGAATTTCCTTCGTGGAATGCAGGAACTCGTTTCAAGTAAGCGTAGGTTACCTCCCTCTACCTGCAGTAGTTTTTTGCAACACTTTAATCAGGGGGACTGTCCCTCTGATTAAAGGTAAGCCGACTAACTTGTTGTTTAGTCGTTTACACATCTTTTCTTCTCTTACCTAAAACAATTATAGCAGCCACTCCTAAAATAAATATATACAGCAGGGGAGAACTTCCTATAATTAATATGGCTTCGCCGATGGTTACTGGCTCAATTTCGTGTTCATAAAACTTAATAACTAAGTCCTCACTGGGCAGGTTCTTAAATTCTCCTCGGTAATGCTTCTGGTTAATTTCCTCCAAAGGGATAGTACTGGAAATCAGATACGGAGCGCGATCTGGCCCATAAACATCAATAACTAATTCCCCAAAATTCGCCCAGTTTCTTTGGAACAGGTAATCAAAAATTTGGACAGGGCTTTTGGATTTTCTGGCGTCGTGACTGGTATTGGCCCTGGATTTAACCACAACTTCTACGTCACTTTCAGCGGGAAAAAAGACATCATGAGCAAGTAATATGCCTGTCTCTCTCGTATAGCCATTATTAAAGCTACCCCTATCAGCAGTGCCGGTGTAGCTGTTTACATGATCTAAAAAGAAATAAT
>JAKSAU010000980.1 GCA_022361535.1 Desulfobacterales bacterium | reverse complement strand
TATTGAAGGTGTTAATGCCGATTATATTGAGCAAATAATTAGTAAGAAACTTGCTAATATGCAGATGGATGCAGAAAGTGATGATACTTTCAGACGCGAAATGTATAGCAACATTATTCAAACCTATCTTGAACTGAAAAATGCAAAATCGTCATTGTTACGCATGGAAGGATCGATGAGCGATTTGAACGATTACTCTGATTTAGTAGAAAGGTATAAGGAAGATTTGCAACAGGTACAGCGTGACTTGGATAATTGCAGAAGAATGCTTAATAATTAATTAGGTTTATTTACTTTTCAAAGGGGGATGTAGTTTTATGCATCCTTGTTTGCTAATAAGTATTCATTATACTAAACCGTTGATTAGTAAAATAAAAGATGTTTAAAACACTTTAGGAGTATTGTGATTTTTTTATTTCCGGATAAAATATGTACTTTTATCGGCATATATAATTAATATTATTAATATTATAAAATAAGATATTATGTCATTTAACGGAATACTCGAAATTGAAAATGAAAAGTATCGGGTAATAAATTGGAATGTTAACATTAAGCAACAGGTTGATCACACAGGTCGTCCCAATGCCAATCCAGGAGGCGGATTGATTCGCATAACTGTAGAATCGTCTGATAGCAGTGATTTGATGGAATGGGCAGTAAGCCCGGATATGACCAAAAACGGTCGTATAGTCTTTCAGCGTCGTGATAATTCATCGTCGTTACGAACGTTCGATTTTCGCGAAGCGTATTGTGTTGAGTATAATGAAAGTTTCTCATCGGAAGGAACCAATCCTATGTTGATTATTATTACGCTGTCATCGCAATCCCTAAAGAGCGGTTCAGCGGAACTATCCAAGAATTGGAATAAGTTAAACTAAAAACTTGTTGTTATGCCGGAATTTCAATCAGACTGGCCTCTGCTAGTTAGGCAGGAGCTTGAACAGATCGTACGAGATGCAATTCAAATTACGAATGAACAAACGGGAACTGACATGAGCCATTCTGTAAGTTCGGCGTTAAAATCTAATTTGGTTGCATTGTTGAGGCCATATACCACCGAGTTAGTTGATAAACTAAGGCTAAGTGGCTATGCCGAAATTGAAGGGCAAACTGGAGGAGTAAAGTTTAAAGCAAAGTTTAATGATCTTGAATATTGTTATCGGGTAAGATTTATACTTATAACATATATTGCAGGTAACTCAAAGATCTTGGAACTGCAGGGGGATATAAATTTCCGTAAGGATAAAGAAACCGGTAAAACTGTATTAATACCTCCATCAAACTTCAATTCGATTATTGATGTATCAAATGCTTCTAC
>JAKSAU010000895.1 GCA_022361535.1 Desulfobacterales bacterium | reverse complement strand
CATCGTCAGAGAAAAAATTAAATCCTCGGAATATTAGATATATGCCTCCGGTTGAATTTTTCCTTTTCCTTGAATTTAAGCCAAAATCTTTTTTTTGAGATAGCTTCTAGTTATACTTAGCAATTCCAATCAAGTCAGCGTTACCGGGGTTCGCAGGATCGTATTGATAAATGGAGTAATAATGATCTAAAAATACGCTTCCCACAATGACGGTGCCAGGCATGCCATCAAGCTCATTGAGAGCCAGTTCCCAGAATACATGCCCTGTATTGTTTTGATCGTATTCAACAAATCGTACAAAATATTGCCTTGGAGTCAGAGAAAAATCCTCCCCACTTAATCGCACGGTAATTGTCGGAAAAAGATCAATGGTATTTTCAAAGTCCTCTTGTTTTATCCTGATTCGCTCTCTTCCGCAATGTGCTCCACTTGTGATGGCACATTTGATCTGATCAATGATAGCAGGGTCCCCTTTAAAACGAGAAGAGCCTGTATCGAACATCACCCAGGCTTCTTGAAAGCTTTTGGCAAAACCGGAAAACACAGAAACACCATTAACTAGAAAATCATTATCTTTTTCAGGCGAAGTATAAAGATTTGTTAACCATCCTCCAACTTGTTTTGACTGTTCAATGTCAACCTGTAACCATCTAAGTGACGTTTCATCAATCAACTCCGGCCTGTACCCTCCAATTGTAACTTCACCACGCTTAAGCTCCTGATCTGTCCAAAAGGCAACCATTTTGTCCTGATTGGTTATATAGCCCTGATCGACCAGTTTATCCAGGAACAGATCCGAAGCAACGCCTGTGTTTTTCTGATAAGGTATGGCCAAGCCTCCGTCACAGATCATCTGATCCCAGTTTTTGTTGCGATCAGGCATGGGAGCGCCTGCTTTATAGACCAATGTTCCGTTGATGTTTTTAACATAAAAAACCGGGCGACTGTCATCTGTTCCGTCTTTTAGTACGGAAGCCCTTTGGAATTGAACATGTTTAACATTTGCATAGTAAGTCTGTTCTTTAAAGCACTTAAAATTATTCTGATCAGAAAACACTTTGTAACTAAACAAAAAATCATCAATCCCATAAAAGAAACTGAACTGCCCCCAAGCCCCGAGCTGCTGATTATACTCTTTGGTATCTTGTGGCTGAATATACGTACTTGAAGCACTTGCATTGTAAGCATTATGAGCCGCACAACCTGCATTAATACAAAGGTCAGATGTCACCCAGAAATTAGAAGTTCCGGTATCCATCATGAACTTCATAGTCTGTCCTTTGATTGTAGGTGCTTTCCCGTTGGTATCCTTTGAAAGGCCTATTTCCAACTCAGCATACCAAGGTGTTCCACCGTTATTTTTCGCAGGAGATAATTTCAAAGGAATCACCATTCCATCTGTTTTTGCATTTGAGCCGAAATAAGCATCATAGATTAATTGATCCAGCTTGGATGACTCTCCCTGTGCATTCCCCATATTTGCAACAACACATAAAAACACTCCAAAAAGAACAATTAATTTTGATTGATGTTTTTTCATCGAAAGACTCCTATTTAGAAAAGTAAAAGAAATAAGAAGAATGGCTTTGCTATATTCAATTCTCAAAAAAGGTCCGTATTTCTGTGGCTAACACTTCCGGATTTTCTTCAATCACCAAATGTCCCGAGTCGGACACAGTTACAAGGTTAAAACCTTTTATTCTGCTTTGAAGTAAATAGGCTTGTTCACAAGGTAGCCAATAATTTTCCTCTCCCCATAATATGAAAACTTACGCGTTTACATTATCAAATTTGTTTCGAAATTCATCAGTATTTTTCTTATTGAAATAAGATCTCCTGCCTCCGGAATTTTTCCTAAGTTCTGTTAATTCTCACATGAGACCGGGAAATCTGCCTCCATCAATCAAAATGGCCTGGCCGGTAATATATTTTGCCTGGTCACTGGCCAGGAATGCAGCCATTGCTCCGAAATCCCCGGGATCACCAATTGTCCTTGTCGGATTGGCAGCCATTATTTCCTGTATGACCTCTTCGGCTGGACGGTTCTCTTCTTTTGATCGGTGCTCAGACAACTGAATGATCCGGTCGGTTTTATGAGTACCCGGTAAAATAGAATTGACAGTGATTCCATCCGATGCCAGTTCAGTCGAAACGGTTTTTAAAAACCCGGTGAGTCCGGCCCTTGCCGTATTGGATAACAGCAATGTATCAATGGGCTGTTTTACAGAGGTTGAGGTAATGGCAATTATTCTTCCCCATCCTTTTTTTTGCATGGCCGGGACCACTGCATGAATCAGGCGGACAGCACTCATCAGATTGAGATTAATACCTTTTTCATATTGATCCAAAGGGGTTGTTG
>JAKSAU010000336.1 GCA_022361535.1 Desulfobacterales bacterium | reverse complement strand
CGGCGTCACTGTTGAAAAAAAGCAGGGGACGTGTGTGACTGATGCCGGTACCTTTGAAATCGTTGATCTTCCAGGTACCTACTCCCTGACTGCTTACTCCTTGGAAGAGGTTGTGGCTAGGGATTTTTTGGTTAATGAAAAACCTGCCATGATCGTTAATATCGTTGATGCCTCCAACCTGGAACGAAATCTTTATCTTTCGGTTCAGTTTATGGAAATGGGCATTCCGGTCTGCCTGGCCCTTAATATGATGGATGTGGCCAGCAAACGCGGGATTGAAATAGATATTGATAAACTGTCTTCACTGCTTGGTGTGCCGGTTGTGCCCACTGTGGCACGGACAGGCAAAGGCAAAGAAGAGTTGCTTGCTGCCGTAGCCGGCAATGTTAATCTACCGCCGATCCCGTTGAAAATTTCATATGGAATTGATATCGACGATGCTCTGAACGAGATGGAAATTATCATTGCAAATGCAGATTTTTTAACTCAGACCTATCCTGCAAGATGGGTGGCGTTAAAATACCTCGAGAGCGACAAGCAGATCCTGGAGCTGGGCAGTAAAGAAAACAAAGGGGTGGCCGAACAACTGGCCCAAATTGCCAAACGGCTTGCAAGTCACTTGGCCGCAACCCGTGATGAGCATCCCGAAGGCATGATTGCGGATCAACGTTATGGATTTATCAATGCAGTCCTCAAACAGGATGTGATTCGGTATGCGCATGACAGAAACAGGCTTCAGCAGTCCGACCAGATTGATAAAGTTCTAACCAACAGGTTCTTTGGTCCGTTGATTATGGTCGGTGTCCTCATGGCCCTTTATAACTTTACCTTTACTTATAGTGCCCTTCCCACAGAGTGGTTTGAAGCCTTTTTCGGATGGCTCGGCGGTGTGGCAGAAGGAATATTGCCTGATGGAATGCTCAAATCGCTTATTATATCCGGTATTATTGACGGTGTCGGCGGAGTCCTTGGCTTTGTACCGTTGATTATGTTTATGTTTCTGGGGATTTCGTTTCTTGAAGACTCGGGGTACCTGGCAAGGATGGCTTTTATGCTGGACCGGGTATTCAGGATGTTCGGCCTTCACGGCTCTTCGGTTATGGCCTTTATCGTTTCCGGCGGTATTGCAGGCGGTTGCGCTGTACCCGGTGTTATGGCGGCTAGGACTTTGAAATCGCCTAAAGAGCGCTTGGCAACCTTGTTGACCGTCCCGTTTATGAACTGCGGGGCTAAACTGCCGGTGTATGCGCTTTTGGTCGGGGCTTTCTTTGCTGAAAATCAGGCAAGGGTGATGCTGATACTGACACTTATTTCCTGGGTTGGAGCATTGCTTGTGGCCAAATTGCTTAGATCTACCGTGATTAAAGGAGAACCGACTCCATTTGTAATGGAACTGCCCCCTTATCGTCTGCCTACGCTTAAGGGGTTGTTGATCCATACCTGGGAGCGGACTTGGCAATATATGAAAAAAGCCGGTACAGTGATCTTAGGAATTTCCATTATCCTTTGGGCCATGATGACCTTTCCAGGACTTGATGAGTCAAGTGTTGCACAGTTCGAAGCAAAGCGTACAGAAATTACAGATACAGTTCCTGCATCCGTACTTGGTGAGATTGAACAAGCCGGAGAGGATACAGAACTGAGCCCGCAGGCTGCGGCTGTTCAAGAGGCACTGGCTGAGATTGATGGCCAGGAAGCACAGGCCGGATTGCGAAATTCTATTGCAGGTCGTATTGGTGTTGCTTTGGAAAGTGTTTCCAAGCTGGCAGGATTTGACTGGAGAACCAAT
>JAKSAU010000065.1 GCA_022361535.1 Desulfobacterales bacterium | reverse complement strand
TTGTCACTATAGGCGCCGCCTAACTCGCGCCCTGGAGCCCGGTTGCTCTTACGTAAACGGAAAAGTTTGAGAATATCGGCATTGCGAATGTTCAGATAGTAATCTTTGACTTGATGAAACTGGTCGTGCAGACGTCCAGGTAAGAGTTGCACGCCTGCGAAATCAAACGGACGCAGGACATCCTGATGATGAACGTTCTGAATCGATCCATCTGGGAGGTTCGCTCGTTCGGCAACTACACGAATCGTTTTCCTATTGGCGGGGACCGATACCTCACATATCACATCCTCTGTGGTTTGAGCATTTAACGTTTGGGGTGTTTTACCATCCACGAACAATAAGTAAGTCCCGCTGGGTAATCCCGACAGGGTGACTTTGGTGGTATGCGCTGTTCGGCTGCGATTTTCCAAAGAGAACTCGATCCGCTTTAACGACTCGTCAAAAACGACGGGAACATCCCTTGCGAATCCGTCACCATCGAGCGATAGATGAAATCGGGTGTCACCCTTAAGGAAATGGAGACGGCGACGCACACCGTCACGACAGATGACACGAACCTGCTGACCCTTTCTATCTAGACTCCCCCCATAAGCAAACAGCCCAAATATGGGATCGTCTAACACCACCGTACTAGCAGCTTCGATTCCAGCACACAAACCATGGTCGATCTCGCCACAGACGGGCCATATTCCTCGCGGAACGCCACCAAGATCTTTATCCCAACATCCCTTGTTCCACTCCTGCCCTACCTGTTGCGGACAGAATCCCCAGCCTACGGCTCCATCGTGTAACGTACCGGGATACCAGAATCCGTAGTTGCTCTCGGCATCACCGGCATTGATCAACGCCCAGGAACTGAGCATCGAGGCGTATCCCAGACGTAGATAATCAGCAGGTTTTTCTGCAAAATGGAGGGCATAGTCCAGGACCGCCCATCCGCCCATCTGGGACATATAACTGAGTGTGTATCCCGAGCTACCCAATCCACGAAAATCACTACCCAA
>JAKSAU010000337.1 GCA_022361535.1 Desulfobacterales bacterium | reverse complement strand
TCCAGGTCTTCAAGGTGCAACCGATGTCCCTTGGGCAGATCTTTGTTAACTGCCAATGATTTCTCAAATATGGACTTGAGGTCTTGGAAACGCGCTAGATCATTTTTATCAACCACAGCCTCTCGCATGGTTTCCGTGTACCGGATGCCTTCCACAAGGGTTTTAGCCTCATCAATGATGAGTGAAGATCTGCTGTCAGGACCGAACATCCGTCTATCAAATACAATGTGGAATTCGATGATGGACGCACCCAGGGTTACGGCACTCAGGGCAGGATAGATCTTACCGGAGTGATCGGATAACCCAACGGGCAGGTTATACCTTTCCTGCAACTCCCGGATCAGATTCAGACCGATATCTTCGGGTCTGGTCGGATATTGGGTGGTGCATTGAAGGATCGATAATGAATTGCCAAAGGGCCTTAGAAAATCAACCGCCTTGTCCAGCTCTGAAAAACTGCTCATGCCACTGGAAAGAATAATATTTTTTCCGGTCCTGCCAATTTTATCGAGCAAAAGAAGATTGGACACTTCACCGGATCCGATTTTATAGGTGTCAACCCCTATAGATTCCAGCAGGTCCACGGCTGCATTTGAAAAGGGAGAACTAATGAATGTCAGTCCCTTGTCCCGGCAATGTGCCTTTATCTCCTGCCATTGCCCTGTTTCAAATTCCATCCGCTCCCAATAGGCAAACCGGGTTGGGTCCTCATAGGAAAAGGGCACCCTGAACGGTTCATGGGGAGAACTTTCAGCGCGAGCAATATGGGTTTGAAACTTGACGGCATCCACCCCTGTACCTGCCAGGGCATCGATATAGGAATGCAGGATCCCCAGGCTGCCGTCGTGGGCCTGACCGACCTCGGCAATCACAAAAGTTCTCGACATGGCGATCGGGGTCCTCCTCTTTATATGGCTATTCGTTTATCCGCATTCAAAACATCAAAGTTAACAGGTCTCTTTTTTATTCCTTACCATAAATAGGCACTTTGGCTCAACATTGCCTGCCGGTGCCAATCGTTCATGCAAACTGCCAACCGGGTAAGCGCAAATTCCATCATCAGCTTCTATGTGTTGATTTTCGGCAGTAGAATTCGAGAAATGTCCCACTAGGAATCCATAGGGCAGAGGTGGCCCTTCGAAAAGTATATCTCAAATAGTCCTTGGGATACCGGATGATATCCCTGTCAAATGGTTCTGGCCGGTGTTGGTTAAACTCGACGATGGAAAAGCCTTTTTTTAAACCATTTTTCTTT
>JAKSAU010000287.1 GCA_022361535.1 Desulfobacterales bacterium | reverse complement strand
CATACATGATGAAAAGAATATTCATTCGCGGCCTCCCGTCCGCCGGCCCAAAACATCTGGCCAGACTCATCCTAGGATGCGCGACAGGGCGCGAGCAGTATCATTTTTTGATATGATATAACTTTGGGTTATATGCCAGCGGACATGGATTTTCAGGGCCGCAAGACGCCGTCAAGCTGGCCGGCGGCATCGCACATGCAGTCGTGGAAAAACTGCGCGGCCGGCGTCAAGGGCCGCAGCGACGCGATACAGATTGCGATCGGCAACGGCTTGATCTCTTCCTCCAGAGCGATTTTGGAAATCCGCCACCGCGCTTCCAGTTCCTCGATGGACGGTGTCGGAAAGGTCGCGCATAGATCGCTGTCTTCAATCATCGATAACAGGGCAATGACGGAGTCGGAGGTCGTCAGGGGAACCGGCGCCTTGACACCCATCGCTGTAAAGTGTTGCGCGAAGACCGGGCGGCGATCCTTGGGTCCGATCAGCAGCCAGTCCGCATCTTTCAGCTCGTCCAGTGAACGCGCGGCGGCGTAGCGGGAGTTGCGTCCTGTGATGACGGAAATCGGGGCCCGGAACAGCCTTGTGACCGTCAGTCCGGTGGCTTCGTCGGCCTGCGGCGCGGGACCGATGACGATGTCGCACTGGCCTTCCCGCAGCGGGCGGAAGGCGGATGGCGCATTGCCGGCATTAATCTGTACGTGGATTGCAGGGAAACGGGTCCGAAACCGCCGCATGACAGGGGGAATGAGCCGTGTTGCCGCCAGGGGCGAGACGGTCACGGTGAGATCGCCCGTCAAATCGCCGCGCAATTGCGCCACCTCATCCTGCAGGCGGCGCATCTCGTCCTTGATCACGTGGGCGCGGCGCAGGACAACCTGGCCATCGCGTGTCGGCACGACGCCGCGCGGCCCCCTTTCGAAAATCACAACGCCGAGATCCGCTTCGGCCTGGCGCAGGGCCTTTGAGACCGCCGGCTGTGACTTGCCGAGGATCACTGCGGCGCCGCGAATGCTGCTCGCGGTCTCGATGGCCAAAATGAGATTTATGTACTGAAGCTGCATGATCTCTTCGCATT
>JAKSAU010000297.1 GCA_022361535.1 Desulfobacterales bacterium | reverse complement strand
CCGGCATCAACGGCGTGCCCGTGTGCGTTCGACTTGTCCCCTCTGTTATCCTTATGTGGCAAATAACGCCTGAAGGGTGTTTAAAACGTTGTGTTGCGCCTTGGGATTAATCGTCCCGAGTTTTTTGACAAGGCGTTTTTTTTATCTCATGACCGATTGTGGGATCAAGATTGACAAGATAGACCCGGAACCGTTTTATTTCCATTCCCATTCACGCGCATCCCATTCTGCTGAACATGATGTTTCCGAATCCAATAACCGGTCATCTCCATTGGCAGCCATCTTTTTAAAGGCATCCTGCGCCGGCGGCATTCGCCCCGTTGTAACCGCTTATGATGTCTGTAATGGCGTTGAGGATATCCGGGCTGAGGAAGATATCATGCTGCCCCTCCGCGAGCGCAAGTGTGACGTTCAACCCTCTTTTTTCAGCCGCTTTTTTATAAGTTTCACTCAAAACAGGCGGAGCGACCCGATCATTCTTCCCCGCCAATAGTGAAATGGTTGTTTTCCCGCTCACGCGGCCAATCAGATCAATGGGAGATAATGCATTGATGTTGCCGCTGAATATGGATTTGTCTGTCAATGTCAACATGTTCTCCCGCCAGGCATTAACATCACAGGGGCAAGACACCAGAAACGCATGGTCAACCAATAAAGGAAATAAGCTGATGATATTTGCCGTTATGGCTGCCCCGCCTGAATGCCCGGCCAGCACCACTTTTGACGGGGCGTACATCTTTTTGAGCGCCTGGATTGCCCGGGCCAGTTGTTTCACCCGCGTTTCATCGTAGTTGTCGCCAACAGCATCTCCTCTTACGCCATCCGATGACCTTCCCAAAGGGTCGGTATACCCCGGCCTCAGCATCCCGACACCGATCACGTTTGAGTTCCTGTCAGCCACTGATTTTGCAAACCGGTACTGATAGCCGGGGTTGTTAAACGGTGCATCGCCGTGCAGTGCAACGACCAGTATAGGGGCGTCCGCCACATCAACGCTTTTGTACGTCCTGATTTTTGTGCAGCCAAGGTCTGTTGATATCTCATTTAAACGATCTTCACAACCGGCATGAACCGGATTGGTCAGGCATAAGCATAGAATTGCCGTTAATACGGCTGACAGTTTTTTCAATTGACCCTCATCTTTGTTTGTTGTTATGTGAACGTCAGGGTCGTGCTCCTTATGCACGTAAGGCCAGCAGGCGTTTTTCCGCATCGCTGGTTCCGATCAGGACCATTTCATCTCCCTTTTCAAGGGTAAGAAACGGATCCGGGTTGATGTCCAGCCGGTTGTCACGGCGGATGGCAATAACACTGCAGCCGGTCTCTTTCCGGATTTTACTGCCGGCCAGGGATTTTCCCACAAGGGCCTCAAGAACCAGAACCTTGAATATGTTCAACCCTTCCGCAAACATCAGAATTTTATTGGGCTTCAGCAGGTTGATGACGGTATTGGCGCCCATTGAGGCGTGGGACATGACCAGATCAGCCCCCGCATTGTGCAACTTGGAGATATTGCTGTCCAGGTTGGCCCGGCTCACGATCTGGATGTCGGATCTGAGCTTGCGGCAGTAGATGGTCAGGTAAACGTTCATTGAATCGTTGTGGGTGGTGATGATAACCGAAGAGGCTGTTTTGATGCCTGCCAGGTTTAATGTTTCAATTTCAGCGGCATTTCCCTGGATATAGTTCTTATTTCTGATCAGCTTTTTATTTTTTTCCACCACGGTATAGGGGATCTGCCGGTCATCCAGGGTCTTTGCCGCTGCCTGCCCGACCCTGCCGCCGCCCAGAATAAGCACCGGCGCGTCTGTGCTGTGATAATAACGATAATTGGAGAAGACGTCATCATATTTTTCAAGCTGCGCTGCTGACCCGGCCAGCAAGAGTACGGTTGTGGCGCGGATTCGTGTCTGCGGCCTGGGGATTGCAAACTTTCCCCGTTCCCACAGGCCCACAACGGTGATTCCGGTTTTTTCCCGCAAATTGCTCTCAATGAGTGTCTTTCCCTCAAGCGGTGTCCGCATGGCAGGTGCCTCAGCAATCAGCAGCTGGTCAAAGGTGCCGATCACGTTTGCCCCCATGTTCATGCCCAGGGTTCTCCTGGCCAGAGACTCGCCGAGCATGGTCATGAACTGGAATACATAACT
>JAKSAU010000989.1 GCA_022361535.1 Desulfobacterales bacterium | reverse complement strand
TAAGTTTACCAGGGCTTCTCTTAACGCTTCTAATTGCGGAAAATCACCACTGGCAAATCCTTCAGGTGTCATTTTAAAAGGTAGCTCAATTTTTTGACGAAGGCGATCAAAAATGGTAAAATAATATTCCCAAAGATTTTCTTGTTCATCAACCCTGTAGGTATATCTTACTTTAGCGTCAGCATAGCTGGTTCCGGGTATTTCCAGGTAATCAACTCTGAAATCCGGAAATGTTTCCTGCACAGCATCTTCTTTACCTATGAACAATAATCCACTATAGGTGAGTTGATTTCTGGATATTATTCGTAACTTTTTCAGAAAAGGTTCATCATCCAGTTGTAAGTAGGGAGAAGCCGGGTTAAATTGTCTCATGTAGTTACGATACCTTTTAAGCGAAGCCATGTTGATGTCGGCAATGGAAGTACCTTTAACTACCTGGTTTGTTCTTGTCCCAAAAGCTTCATCGCGATACATGGCGTCAATTTCTTGCGGTGTAGCTCTTTGATCTCCGGAACCTGTTCTGATAAACGTATTTTTTATACTGTTAAAATATATGGGCTTAGTACTCGATATTGGGATGTAAAATGCTAATACAGTTTTATCGTCAATTTTAAATCGTTCACATTTGGGAGTGATTTTATGATTGAACTTTTCACCTCGTAAGGTTGTCGTGAAATTTTGTTCCAATTTCTCAACGTTTTCAACACCAATTATATCGAATCTACCCTTACTTTCTGAAACACCAAGAATTATCCAACCTCCACTGGTGTTGCTGAAAGCACTTACTGTTTCCCAAACGTTTTTAGGGATTTCTTTTTGCCCGGATTTTACTTCAAAATCTTCCCATTCCAGGTCGTTTATTTTATGTAAAAGCTCTTCTTTTGTCATATGTGATTCAAATCTAAGTGAATATTTAATACTATCCCAATAACTTTTTATTCATCTCATCCAGGGCTTCGTTCTCAAAACTATCGAGATAAATTTGAGTGACTTGTTCGTTGGCATGTCCAAGACCTTCGCTAATCATTGAAGTGGAAATGCCTTTACGTTTAAGAATTGTTGCCCAGCTATGTCGGGCAACGTATGTACTAAATCGAAAATCGGTACTTAACCCTGTGTTTTGAGCAATTATTTTT
>JAKSAU010001176.1 GCA_022361535.1 Desulfobacterales bacterium | reverse complement strand
TCTCCTGTTTCCGAAATGGGGTATTTCCCGTTTGATATCTGGTTCGCTGCTATTGCAGTCATCTCAAGGATTTCACCGGATCTTGTCTGCTTTGTTGAAACCGATCTGTGGCCCGGGTTCCTTTCGCTGTTAAAACATAAAAATATCCCAGTGGTTCTGTTCAATGCCAGGCTCTCCCCACGATCTTTTAAGGGGTATCAGCGTCTGGGGAAATTTTCTGGCATGTTCTTTTCGCATCTCTCCCACATCATGACCCAGACCCGGCAGGATGCAGAGCGGTTTGAAACTCTCGGAGTAGATAAAAAACGTTTGCTTGTTACAGGAAATATCAAATTTGATCAGCCCTGCATTGAGCTTACCAAAGAAGAATCTAACAAGCTTTCACAGGATCTTGGTATCATACCTGATCAACGGGTATGGGTTGCAGGATCCACCCATAAAGGGGAAGAAATCCTTGTTTTTAAGGCGTTTGACCAGGTTAGGAAAAACAGCCCGGAATTAAAACTGATTATTGCTCCACGGGATCCTAACCGATGCCAAGATCTGATCCGTGAACTTCCAATATCAGTATATAAAGTTTCCTGCTATAGCGATAATACCGATGATAAAAATGGGTCGGATATATTATTTCTCGATACCATAGGTGTTTTGGCGCGTGCTTACGGACTGTGCGAATTTGCTTTTATTGGCGGTTCCATGGTGCCTTTAGGCGGACACAATCCGCTTGAAGCAGCCATGTTTGCTAAACCCGTACTTTTTGGTCCCAATATGACGGATTTTTTTGAAGTGGCAGACTTGCTGGTTGACGGTGACGGGGCACTACAGGTTGATGATGGGCCGCAACTGACTAAAAGGGTTGCTGAGTTGCTTGAAAATGAGCAATTATGTGCGCGCATGGGACAAGCTGCTCAAAAAGTGTTTTTATCCAATTCAGGTGCATTGGACAGGGTGATTGAAAAAGTGGAGGATTTCCTTGATTAAGACATGGCTGGCCCGGCTGGAAAAAAGGGTTGAATCCATCATTGAAAAAGATTACACTCCTGCCCCTTTTTCTTTTGAACAGCTTCTGGTTGTTTGCTCACAGGTTTATATGGCAGCCGCCCGGCTTCGTATTGCAATGTACCGCTCCGGTTTATTCAAGCAAAAGAAATTGCCTTGCAAGGTGATATCTATCGGTAATGTCGCTGTCGGAGGATCCGGGAAAACCCCCATGGCAATCTATTTGGCAGAGATGCTAATTGAACACGGGCTGCATCCTGTGGTGGTAAGCCGGGGGTACAAAGGAAAACTTGATAAACCAGCAGCTATTGTTGGAGATGGCACAAAGGTCTTGATGGATACCGAAACGGCCGGTGATGAACC
>JAKSAU010000515.1 GCA_022361535.1 Desulfobacterales bacterium | reverse complement strand
ACTTCTATTTAAAACTGTTACATCAATATCACTTTGTTGTAAGGCTAGTGAAATTGCCTTTGCAGTACCTCCTGCTCCTAGGATTAGTACTTTTTTAAGTTCTCCAAAGCTTTCTATTGCATATAAAAAACCAGGTGCATCTGTATTATAAGCGATTACTTTTCCATCTTCTTTTATATAAGTATTAACTGCTTTAATTTCATTTGCTAAACCTCTTACTTCATCAGCATTTTTGTAAGCTAATTCTTTATGTGGCACAGTTATATTTGCACCCTCATAGTTTGCCTTTAAAAAGATTTCTTTTAGTGTTTTTTAAATAAGGATTGCTGTCTGTCTTACTAGTAACCAGGACTTCAATTTCCTTCGAGTCAATTTTCGTAATAATCGCAGCAGGTATCTGCATGATATTTGCCATCAAGTCGATAAGGTGCTGCCATTTTGATAATAAATTTTTTGAAAGAGAGTTTTCTGCAATTTCACGTAATGCCACATCAGTTTGTTTTTGCAAGGTAATATCACAGATAATAGCCTGCAATATCTGTTTTCCGTCAATTTTAACTGACTTAAGTGAAACCATAGCAGAAAATGGACTTCTGTCCATATGAGCATAAACCCATTCAAAAGGAGGAATGATTTGTTTTTTAGCTTTCTGGATTTTTTTTGCGAATTCCTTAATTGACTCACATCCATCGGGCTGATATTTTAACGACAGGTCAACTGGAGATTTACCAATAATATCTCCCTTGGAAGAAGCACCAAAAATATCAAGACTCTTTTGGTTGCAGTCGATAATACAGGAGTTTTCAATCAGTAAAATAGCATCGTTGGAATTATCAAACAGAGCTCTTAATCTATTTTCACTTTCCTGTAGTGCCAACTCTGCTTTTTTACGTTCTGTTATATCCTGTACAGTACCTACGGCGCAGGAGGCATTCCCATTTTCGTCATATTTAACCTGACATCGCTCATTAACATATTTCAACTTACCATCTCTCAGAAGCAATCTATGCTCTATATCGTATTCTGATTTATTATCCAGTGCTTTTTTATAAGCATGATCAACATAGGCGCGGTCATCGGGATGGACAATTTCTATAAAAGCTTCATAAGTTGATTCAAATTCCTGGGGTACCATTCCAAAAATACGATACACCTGGTCTGACCATGTTAAAGTATTTTCTCTAATGTCCAAAGCCCAATGTCCAATTTGGGCTATCTTTTGCGCTTCATTGAGCTTTTGTTCAGCAATTTCCAGAATCAGCTTCTGCTGATTTAATTGTTTGATTTTATCCTCAGTCGTTAAACTCATCATTTTATTATATCTACACTGTTTAATTAAAACTATAACAAAATCAATACGACTACTGTTCCAAAGCCAAGATATAATTTATGTGATAATTT
>JAKSAU010000480.1 GCA_022361535.1 Desulfobacterales bacterium | reverse complement strand
TACGTAACCATGATGCATGAATTGGCCAAAGTTTCTGTTACAAATGACATAGATACCCTTGAGCGGGCAAACAAATACCTGATGGAACTCAAACGGATCTGGGAAACAACTGTCATGAACACAACAGATACACAAGAAAAACCTAACACGGAGAAGGAACAAAAGGCAAACACGGCATCTCAAACAATGTACAGTGGATATGAATCACACGGAAATAAAACATCTATTGCCATTTAGACTTCGGGGAATATTATGAATAAAGAAGCACATATAGATAATATCCGAAAACGGTTTCAAGACTATGAAGACCTTCAGGAAAGTCATTTAAACTTATTAAGGACAGAGCAACTGCCTGATCTTTCTAAAATGACCATGGAGAGGAAGATTGCTTCTGATGAGCTGCAAAAAGCACTAAACGGATTTATGGAAAATGCGGGACTTTTGCATGGTGGTTCCAGCCTTAATGTGTTGAACCGGTTTGAAAACCGTCTTGGAACGCTTCTTAAGGTTGACGACAGTATTGCTGTTGAGATAGAAAAACATAGAGACGAGCTGAAAAAAAGCCTTAACCGGCTGAAACACGGGAACAAAGCCATGCAGGGCTACAGACCGGCAGATACTCACCGGAACAAACCAAGGGTTTTGAGTATTAACCGGTAGAGGTAAGTATTACAAGGAGGTAATAAACATGAATATTTCAGCAAGTGCTGTCGGCAACACAGAGATACCGAGTGCAAACCAGGCACCGGCAGATATTAAGCCAGGAGTTGTCCCTTCTCTTCAAGGAACCAAAAAAGCTCAGGCACCCACCGAGGTGGAAAAACGGACGGAAGATGTAAAAAATGCTGAAACCACAACCAAAGAAACTCAACTCACCAGGGAAGATGTTGAAGAAATGGTGGAAGCCCTCGAAGAAATGACAAAGACCCTTCAGACAAAGCTAAATTTCAGTATCAATGAAAGCACCAATGATGTAGTTGTCAGGGTATTGGATAAAGATACCGAAGAAGTAATCAAACAGTTTCCGCCGGAAGAACTTTTGGAACTCCAGGAAAAAATGCAGGATCTGACCGGTTTTCTCTTTAAT
>JAKSAU010000025.1 GCA_022361535.1 Desulfobacterales bacterium | reverse complement strand
CCCTGGACCCCATGCGGCCCGTCGTGACGAACGACGGGTGGGAGCACACCGTCTCGGACATCCTCACCATTCACGATTATGAGGAGTCGGGCGACGCGCTCTACCACCGGTTCCGGGACAAGGACGAGTTCCTCGGGACGGACATGAATGCGGCGAACGGTCTGAAACGGATCTTCGCCAAGGGGTTCGGCTATCAAGGTCAGCCCGTCATCCTCTCCGAGTTCGGCGGCATTGCCTTCGATTCCGGCGAGGGCTGGGGTTACGGGAACAAGGTGAGCGACGACGAGGCCTTCCTGAAGCGCTTCGCCTCGGTCCATGAAGCCATTCAGCGGATCCCCTACGTCGTGGGCTACTGCTATACCCAGGTGTCCGACGTGGAGCAGGAGATCAACGGGATCGTGCGGGCCGATCGCAGCGCCAAGGTTCCCCTGGAGAGCCTGAAGCGGGTGAATGAATTGCGGGAGTAGCCTCCAGGGAGTCAGTCGGCCCGAGGCGAGGACTCGGGGAAGCGGATGATGAAATGGGATTCCCCGGACGTTTCGCCGGCGAAGGCGATTTCTCCGTTGAGCCAGGAGTGGGCCAGGTTGTATACGATGGTGAGTCCCAGGCCCATGTGGCCGTCGTTCCTGAGGGTGGTGACGAAGGGATCGAAGAGCGCCTGCCGGACCTGCGATTCGACGCCTTGCCCGTTGTCCCGATAGTCGATGACGATGTTACCGTTCCGGCGTTCCAGGGCTATGGAAATACGCAGGAGCCCCTCCCGGGGATGCCCGTGGGTGATCGAGTTGCTCACCAGCTCCCGTATGATCTGATCGATGATTTTCGGATTCAAGCGGACGATGGGGTCTTCGGGAGCCGTCACGTCCACCACCACATCCGAATCCTGCTCTCCCGCCGGAGTCGTGGCGACGACGTCCCGAATATGGGCGGCCAGGGGGAATGCGTCCAGGAACGGCACCTGGTCGTCCTGGCGCAGGCGCCGGAAGGTGTTGATGAGGCTGTTGGTTTGGTCCAGGCTGGCGTTGATCAACGACGTGAGATTGAGCGAACTCTCCACGAGGCCGGTCAGCTCCTTGGACTCCCCATGATCCCGCTCCAGGTAGTACTTGGTGAGATTCAGCTCCTCCGACAGGTAGGACGCAGCGGTGACCGCGACGCCGATGGGCGTGTTGATTTCGTGGGCCACGCCGGCGACGATGCGGCCCATCCCGACGGTCTTCTCGTTCTGGATAATCCGCTGCTGCATGGTCTCGATGGTGGAAACGGCGTCCTTCAATTCCGTGTTGGCGGCGGTGAGCTCCGCGTTGGAATCGATCAGCCGGTCTTCCGCCTGACGCCTGCGGGACACCTCCGCCGACATCCGGCGGTTCCAAAAGATGAACATGCCCAAGATCAGGAAGAGCGGGATGAAGATCTGCCAGACCAGAGCGTTGTCGACGACGGTCACCTGGGATACCGGCGAAACCCAATTCTCGTGAATTTGCCGCCTCTCGTGGGGGGTGATGGCGGCCAGGGCTTTGTTCGCGATGGACTGGAACACCGCCCAGTCCGAACGGATGCCGATGGACAGTTCATAGAAATAAGGCGTCGAACCGCTCACCTTGATCGTCTTGAACCCCGAACCTTCCAGCACCCATCCGATGGTGACCACATTGCCGACATAGGCGTCGATGTCGCCGAACATCAGGGATCGGAGCCCCGCCTCGATGGACGGGAAGCGCTCCACCGGAACCTCCGGGTGGTCTCGCTCCAGCCATTCCTCGATGGCGTACCCGCCTACTAAACCGGTGGTGACGCCTTCAAGCTCGTCGATGTTCCGGATGTTGCGGAAATCCTCCCGAACGAAGATTGCCACGGGGAGGCGAATGTAGGGCTCGGTGAACACCATGTACTCCAAGCGTTCCGGGGTCTTCGAGACGCAGGCCATGAGATCGAGCTCTCCCTGCTCGGTGGCGTGCAGCGCTTCTTCCCATGGAATGTCCGAGACGATCCGGAAGCGAATGTCGAGGAGCTCCTCCAGCCGGTGGACGTAGTCCGAGGCCACCCCGGCGTATTCTCCCCGGTCGTTGATGTACTCCAGGGGCGCCCATATGGGATCGACCCCGATGGAAACCTCCGGATGCTCCTTGAGCCAGAGGATCTCCTCCCGGCTCAGCCCGATTTCCTGCCAGGGGTGGGGGGTGTACAGCCACTGGTTTATCTCACCCAGGACCGCCTGGGTTCCGATGACATCGAAAGCCTTGTTGATGAGAGATACAAGCTCCGGCCAGTCGCTCCGGATGCCTGTGGCCAACTCGGCGCTGTATTCGAAGAAGTTGTGGGCCACGGAAAGGTTGGACAAGGCGTTCTTGCTGATTTGGTAGGAATCGAAACTCAGGATGATCGCCGCGTCGACGCCGCCGCTCCGGAGGAGCTCCAATCCGGCAAGGGACGAACCGACCGCATGGGGTTCGAAAGGACCGCCGACGTTCCCCAACGCGGTCTCGATGGGGTTGATGCCCATGGGGTAGGCCACCCGGAGCCCCGCGAGGTCTTCCATCGATTCGATGACGATGCCGGAGTCGCTCCGGACGACGGCCATCGGGAACACCGTCTGGTACGACCGGGTCCTCTCCAGCTTCGCTTCCTCGGCCTGTGCCTCCTCGCTGACCAGGAGGCCGTCGATCCGGCGGTCGGCGGCCTGGAACTGCACGCTTTCCCATGTGCCGGCAACGATTCGGAAGTCGATCTTCAGGATGTCGCCGATGGTTTCGAACAGATTCGGGT
>JAKSAU010001023.1 GCA_022361535.1 Desulfobacterales bacterium | reverse complement strand
CAGCACCTGCACCAATAACAGCACCATCCTCAATCTGAACACCATCCAATATGGTTACGTTTGCACCAATAAACACATCGTTACCAATTTTTATTGGTTTGGTTTCTTCGTAATTGTTTTTATTCACCAAGGAAAATCCATTTTGTTTGGCTGTAGAATAAAACATGGGGGATGTGCTAATCCCGTTAGTAGGGTGCATTCCAAATCCACAACAAAAGTTAGGTCCTATTGAGCAGAATTTTCCAATGGAAGTATTGGAGATATTTGAGTTTTTGGCCACGTAGGAATAATCGTCCACCCTAACATTGGTCAAAAAACATGGAAAGTATGTTTTACTTTTCTTTGAAATATTTGTTTGATGAAGCTGTGATTTAACAAGTGAAAAACCTACCGTTTTATTCTTTGGAATGATAGGCTTCGATAAAAAGATACCTAAAAGCTTTTGAATCTTATATTTAATATTCATGATGTCAGACGAACTTTTTTAGTATTAGTTTTATAAAACCAGGGGTATATTTGAATACTATGCGTTTAAACCAATAATTTTTTCCTTGGTAAAATTTAATGATAATTTTTCGTGCCTTCTTGTTAGTGTTCAGCGGGATATCCTTTATTTCAACACTTTCGGCTAATTTGTCAATGTCAAAATTCGATACAGATGCGCAGTGTGCACCGGTATTATCCAAACCAATGTTATTTACCAACGATTGGCCAGGGTAAAGGGATAACCCATTTTTAAAAAACACGGAAGCATGCCATTTTATATACCATGTTTTAAGGGAGCCATCTACGTTTGCTTTTAATTGCTTTTGCAACATTTTACCTCCAAATGCATTAAATGCATCCCACTTTTTTTCATCATCAGCTTTTTGATATAATCCATGAGCATCATCAACGAAGTTTTTCCACGAATCTTTCCATGTAGCCCATCCCCAAGGGTAAGGGGCATTATATAAGAATGTTTCGGGAAGCTGTTCCTTGTGAGGGAACATGTAGGCCGATATGCTCATCACTTTCTTGGTATTTTGATAAAAGTTAAGTGCATCATTCATATAATTAAGGAATCCAGGAGAAGTAATAAGGTCGTCTTCAAGAACAATCACTTTTCCGTGTTGATTAATTACTTCTGTAACTCCTTTGATGATAGATTGTGCTAGCCCCATATTGCTTACCGAACTATACAGGTTTACTTCATTGCACCAGTTTTTCATCCTTACAATCGAACGTACCTCCTCAATTTTAGCTATCAGTTCATTGTCAGAATTCTTGGGGCCATCTGAAAAGACATAAAGTTTTGTTTTATTAGCTAATTCGTTGTTAGCTAATGCTTCCAGTGTTTTTTTTGTATGTTCAGGACGGTTATAAACGAAAAGAACGACAGGTGCAAGGTTGTTCATATTTAACCGGATGATTTTTTAGAATTATTTAATTTTCTTGCAATTGTGTAGCTTAAAACGATGATGGCATTTAATATTTTCTTACTTTTTGCCCACTTATATACTTCCATCTCTTTCGATGTGCGGTTAAAGAATTCATAATCCGGAATAAACCTGCTTAAAATTGTTTCGTTATAGATTTGGTTGATCTCCTTTAACTGCTGCTGTTTATTATCGGAAGCACTCGATGCCCCTTGGGTATTGAAATCGGTAAGAACAACATCGATGTTGGTTG
>JAKSAU010000719.1 GCA_022361535.1 Desulfobacterales bacterium | reverse complement strand
GTCAGAACCCATGTTCGCCCTTGTCAGGCAGGGATCAAGGGCACTGGAATCCATAAAAGCCGGAGATGTCATTTCTGTGACCTATCATTTTCCGGACAAAACCATACCGGCTGAAAAAAAAGAGACACGAATAAAATATATTGCCGACGGCAGTTCAGTGGGATTTAAAGACCACTTCATGGTTGCCCTGGACCCGGCATCATAACCCTTTAATCCATTTATAAGGAGAAAAAATGAATATCGTTTCACTTGCAGTAAAAACAGGTTTGGTTGCATTGGCAGTAGCAGGACTTTTGGCAACGTCTTCCTGTGCAAGAAAAGAAGTACAGGCAAAGCCTGAAACCCAAACCAGCCAGGCAGAAGTATCAGCACCTGAAACATCGCAGGAGCAGTTACAAGAAGAGGTCGTACAGGCCAAAAGCCCGGAACCCGAGCAGGTCCCTGAAAAAACCGAACCTGTTGTTGCTGCACCGGTAAAATTTCCTGATCAAACTATTTATTTTGGATATGACAGCGCCGTTTTAACAGCAGATGCAAAGGATCTTACCCGGGAAAAGGCAGAATGGCTCAATCAGAATCCGGACGTCGCCGTTGTTGTTGAAGGACATTGTGACCAGCGGGGTTCTGAAGCATACAACAAAACTTTAGGTCTGCAACGCGCCCAGGCTGTAAAACAGCACCTTGGTGATCTTGGTGTTAAAGAACAGCAAATTTCCTGTGTCAGTTTTGGAGAAAGTACGCCTGTACAGTCCGGTCAGACCGAAGCTGCGTATGAAAAGAATCGGCGGGCAGAGTTTAAGCTCCTACAACAGGTTGAAAATTAAAACCTTAATAGTTTTAGGATATCTTTAATGATCAGGATTTTGGTTTGGGTTCAAGGCGTAACCAAATGACGAGTATTAGAGGTGGCCTATATAGGTTTATCCCTTCACGGTGCCTATTAAATCTTTGAGTGGTTTATACGGCCCTCCCGGCAGGAAAGTTAGTCTCCCTTTTTAAGCCCGCTTTCCTGCCGGGTCTCCTTCCTTCCAAAAATAGGGCATCCTCCCATAAGGTGCAAGAACCAGCCCATTCACAGAGTGGGCTGGTTCTATTTTCAGGAAAAAACAAAACCCATTTATTCCCGGCCTTTTTTAGCCAGTTTTTTTACATAAGATTCAAGGCGCAGTCCATGAATTGCCCCTTTGACAAGTGATTTAACTTTACCCTGTGAATATAAGCCTTGGGTAAGATCACTGAAAATCTGATATTTTTTAGTTGTATAAGGAAACCAGTTGGCTTCCATCTTGGAAGAATCCTTATCAATAAGAATCGCCTTAATATTGGTAAACGCATAAAACCCAAACTCACCTTTGTACCGGCCGAATCCGCTTTTTTGTACACCACCGAAAGGAAGATTATGGTTGCCTTCGGTGAGCATGACATTATTGATGGACACATTGCCCGTATAAATGGACCGGGCCACCCTGTCGGCCCGTTTCAAATCTTTGGACCATACAGATGCTGACAAACCGTATTCAGGATCATTAGAAAGCTCTATTGCCTGAGCTTCACTGGAAAACGAATACAACGGCAATAAGGGACCAAAATTTTCCTCCCGGTCAATGAGCATATCTTCGGTTACCCCTTCTACAACCATGGGGGGAATAAATTCCGACTGGCCGTCCCAGTCCTGGCCTGTAAGAAAAACGGCCCCTTTTTCTTTGGCATCTGCAACCTGGGCAGCAATAGCTTCTACCTGCCCCCGGGTACACATGGGACCAATATCTGCACTGCCGTCATTGTCCCGTTTCTGGATCAGCTTTAAGGTTTCTTTTACCAATTTCTCCTTAAACGGTTCATAAATATCTTCATGGACGAACAAACGCTCCACAGAGGTACAGGACTGTCCAGTTGTGGTAAACGCCCCCCAGATAGCACCTGCAACAACCCTGTCGATATTCACATCATCAAATACTATCATGGGGTCTTTTCCCCCCAGTTCAAGTTCTACAGGGATCAAATGTTTGGCAGCTTTTTCCATCACATGTTTACCCACACCCTGGCTGCCGATCAGAAATATTTTATCTGGTTTGCCATCAACCAAAGCATCACCCACTTTTCCGCCGCTGCCGTAAACCACCTGGACCCATCCTGCCTTGAACCCGGCTTTGGCAAGCAGTTCTTCCACCAGACCTTTGAGCGGGGTAGCAGAGGATGGTTTAAAAATCACGGCATTACCGGCAATAAAGGCCTGGGTAATGGGAACGATGGCCTGGTAAAACGGATAATTCCAAGGGGAGATGAGAAGCGCTGTTCCCAAAGGTTCAAAATAAACTTTTGATGTTTTCCCCATAAGGGCAAATGGGGTTGGGACCTTGCGGTCTCCAAGAAATTTTACGGCATTTTTTTCAAGGTAATCCAGAAAATCCAGCACACCGAAAATCTCTGCGGT
>JAKSAU010000248.1 GCA_022361535.1 Desulfobacterales bacterium | reverse complement strand
TTGCGATTGGTGTTCGTTTAAATCTGCTCTAGGATTTTTGATGAACGCCTTCAGCGTTCTAAGGTGGAATGGGATAGAATACCCAGGGTGTCGCTCGTTTCACTCGCTTAACCTGGGCTGTTATGAGTTTCCCTTTCAGGGAAATCAATTTCTAAAGTTACCTACAGTTTATAATTCAGCAAAATTGACTCAGAGAAAGAAGAGGGACAAAATAGCAGTAGTTGACATAGAGAAGAGATATGGAGCCAATATGGGAAATAAGATAAGCATTAACCTGGGAAATCACTTTGATTCATTTATTGCTCAGCAGATAGAATCTGGTCGTTACAGTTCTGTCAGTGAAGTAATAAGAGCCGGATTGAGAATGCTTGAAAAAAATGAAACGAAAGTTAAAACCCTTCGAAGTTTACTCGAAGAAGGTGAAAAGAGTGGTTTTATCGAGTATTCTTACGAAAAGCTGATCAGTTCACTTGATCAAGAGGGCGGCTAGCGTTTGACCGGATAGAACTTCAGAATGGGCTGCAGGCCTGCTGGCATTGATGACCCAATAAATAGAACTACGAAGATCAACCTAAATTATGAATAAGAGGTATGGGGTCAACTCAAGTGCTTTGTTGGGGGGCCACATCTACATACTGAGCATAACTATGAGGATCAGGTATTTGTGAACCTTCTAGATTAAGCCCTTCCAAATGAAACTCAATTGCTTCCTTTATGTTTTGTTCAACTTGTTTTTTGCTTGCACCCGTCGCGATACAACCATCTAGATCTGGAGTATAAGCAGAATACCCAGTTGAAGTCTTTTCAATTATTACTAAATATTTCATTGTTTTAATCCTGCTTGTTTTAAAATACTGTTCAGAGTTCCTCGGGCAATATCATCACTTGGTTTTCCGGCTATTGTAACCAATCCGGATTTAACATTATGTTTATATTGTCTATGACTTCCTTTTATTCTGCTCAAATACCAACCATCTTCTTCAATTATCATTATGATTTCTTTTATCTTCATTGTGTTGGTTTGCAAACGACAAATCAGGTTTTAAAAGTTTTAATTTATTTTCAGTATAACGACACCCAAATTTTCAGTAAAGCAACAATCTTAAGTTAGTCGACATTGAATTAGATAGGTTTAGTCTGATCCACTGTTTATTGCAAATATTTGATTCCTTTTGGTATCCAAAATCTTTAGATCTTTTTGTCCTTAAATGAACGCCTTTGACAGGGCGGGTTCTTTGCTGCGAGCCTCGCAAATTCATCAACCCCGCCAACAGGCTAGTCCCTTGGCGGCCACGTAGGACCGCCCTACCGTTCGTTAACAAAATTAATCAGAATTATACCTCATTTAACCGCTTAAGTATTTAGTGGCCGTCTTAAAGATATTTACAATCCAGGTAATTAGGTAAAGAATAAATGATGTGATTAAAAAAAAGGATTTAGCAGACAGGAGCTAGGAGATAGAATAAATAAAGAGTCACTTCGCTCCGTTCAACACACATAAATTTATTAACCCTAATCATTTGAGACGTTTCATGTTAAAAACCAATGCGGATAAAGTAGTAGAGTTTGTTTTACAATGCCAGCCGGGGCAGCCACGGATCAGGGATCACTGGTCTGTTGATCATGAAGGGAATCCTTTTATTTTGCCGGCTGTCGGGGGGATCACTCTCAACGTCAAAGCAGGTGATCCTGCTTTTGGGTGGGCGGGAGATCACGTAGAACCCGGTGTTAGCTGTACAGCCGATACAAACAAACCGTTTGAACATCCCAACAATTCCCTGATGATGTTTGCCTGTGCCGGAAATAAAGCGGTGGTTACCTCCGGTGATGCCAAAGGAGCCACTGGATACGTTCTCGGCACTCATGGAGGATCGGAACATGTCATTATCGAGTTTCCTCGAAAAGCTAAAGAAAAGATGATGTACGGAGACACTATTAAGATCTTCGCCAAAGGCCAGGGACTGCTGCTTGAGGATTATCCGGAAATCAA
>JAKSAU010000340.1 GCA_022361535.1 Desulfobacterales bacterium | reverse complement strand
CCCAACGCCCAAAATACACATAACATACTGTTTTCATAGAAAATACCAACCTGGAGACACTTTTTGGCACGGGAATTGCCAATTTAAGGTCCTAAAATTATTTCCCTTTGGGCCAGCCACAAAGGGTCTATTTTACCGAAAAAAAGGATAAATACTTTCAGGGAGGAAATCACCATGACCTTAAAAATCAATACCAACATTGCCGCGTTAAATGCCCATCGTAGCATGGTGTCAAACGATACTGCTTTAAGCGAATCCCTTCAGCGGCTATCCACAGGACTGAGAATAAACAAGGCAGCCGATGATTCATCCGGGATGGCCATTGCTGACTCACTCAAAGCACAGTCCTTAGGGATAGGCCAAGCAATGCGTAACGCCAATGATGGTATCTCCATGGTGCAGACTGCAGACGGTGCACTCCAGGAGTCCATCAACATTATCAACACTGTAAAAACCAAAGCCATCCAAGCAGCCTCTGACGGCCAGACCACGGACACCCGGAGGGCCATCCAAAATGACATTGATAAACTTTTGGAAGAGTTGGATGCCATTGCCAAGACCACATCCTTTAATGGTCAAAAGCTTTTGTCCGGTGCTTTTTCAGACAAAGTAATCCAGATCGGGGCCTTTGCCAATGAAACTGCAAGCATCTCCATCGGTTCAACCGAATCAGGCAATATCGGCCATATTTCACAGGCCAACCTGAGCCTTTCAAGCGATAGCGGCGGTGAAGTCCAGCTGACCATAACAAGCTCAATCACCGGCGAAGAACTGACTTTGAGCACTATTGATGTCCAATATAATAATGACCGGGACAACAGCATGGGCGCCCTGGCAGACGAAGTCAACAGGTATACTTCTGTGACGGGTATATCCGCCAATGCAGTTGTTGAATCCACCACAACCACGGCCATCAAGGCCGGCACAACCGGTGACGAATTTGCCATTAACGGTGTCAGTATCGGTGATATCCAGGTAGAAGACAATGACAACAACGGTGCCCTTGTCACTGCAATTAACGGCAAATCGTCAGAAACAGGCGTTGAAGCGTACATTACAGCTGATGGGAAAATGACCATACGTTCCCTTGATGGCCGGGCTATTGAAGTAACAGGTGGAATTTCAGGTGTTTTTGGAAGCACAGCAGGCCAGATGACCACCATAGGTTACCTTGAATTAACACAGAGTGGCGTCAGCCAGTTCCAGATTAACGGTATAGGTGCAGGCGCAGTGGGCGGTGATATTGACATTGCTGGCGATATGACAACGGTTTCCGACTCCATCATTGCCGCAGGTTCCACGATCGCGACAGGATCATACTTAGCTGCAGGAAGTATTCTGGGCGGGGATGCTCTTGTGGAATCCACGATATCTTCAACCCAGCTTGACTATGAAATCATGGCCGGTTCTACACTCTATCCCACTACTGAGATTGCTAAAGGGACCGTTCTGGGAGGTTCGGTTGTTGTGGCAGGGAGTACTTTTGCCTCATCTGGAACCGGGGTCGTTACTCTTGAACAAGACATGCTCCTGGCAGCAGGGTCAACTCTGGAACAATTCTCAACCTTGGGGAAAGGCACCATTGTGACAACTCAGTTCACGTCATCGGCTTCAGGATCTGTTATTACTTACAATGTAGGGGATGTCCTGGCTTCATCTGTAGAACTGACACGGGATGTAACCCTAGCCGCTGATATGACGCTGGTCTATGACGCAACTGACAACTCAGAAATCAAGGCTGGTTCCATATTGGCAAACGGTTCTCAGTTGGGTGCGACATTTGAAATCGGTGCTACTTACAATACCAGCGATGGCTCCGGAGCCATTGGTATCGGCGCCACCACCACCGCCGACATTCTCCTTAACAATGACCTGGCTGATACTAGTGGTTCCATGGTCATTCAGGAAGGCAGTCTTTTAGCTGGTGGATCCACCCTTGTACTGTTCGACACCTCTGCCGCGACCTTTACTTACCAGGGCCCGACATTAATCACCAGTTCAGGTACCATTGAGTTTGGAGATACAGTTAATGGTGGAGCCACATACACACTGGTCGGTGATCAAGTTATGTCAGAAGATCTATCACTGGCAACAAACCTTGCCGAAGATGCAAGTACTCTATTGGCTGGTTCCATTCTGACTACAGGTTTTATTAATGGTGCTCAAGCCGTGGTACCCACAGGCGGTACAACAGTTACGTTAGCTTCCTCCACTATGGCAGATGATATGACACTTGAATCAGGATCAGAACTTGCAGCCGGCAGTAAGCTGATTGCCGGCACAACCCTTGGAAACGGAACCTATGTCATGGGTGGTGCACTCAATGACACAGCGCAGGACCTTACGACCTACAGAATGACTGAATTGACGGCCGGCTCCACACTGCAAAGCGGTAGTATTCTCGGTGAAGGTTCCACTATCGGTGGTGCAATTACCCTGGCCAACGATGAAACCCTTGACAGTGACATGGGTGTGACTGCCGGCAGTATCCTCGCCTTAGGTACGGAACTTGCTGCCGGTACGGTGCTTGCACAAGATATGGTCCTTAATACGGCGACTGATGGAGCTTCAGCTACTGAAATTGAACTATCAGCAGGTGACGTACTGACATCAAACCTCTACGTAGATGACGATACGACCCTTTCTGAAGATATGATGCTGGCCGAAGGAAGTGTTATTATCGATGGATCTGTTCTCGGAGTGAATACATCCAATGCCGGCACCGTTGGCTTAAGTGACGTAGAAACTTATAATCTGTCAGATATCAGTGTACTGGATTCGGAGAGTGCACAAAGAGCTATCAGCATTGCAGATGCGGCCCTTGCAGCCCTTGACGAAACGCGGGCTGATTTAGGTTCGGTCCAGAACCAATTGTCCTCGACCATTGCCAATCTATCGATAACAAAGACCAATATTATGGCATCGGAGTCCACCATCAGGGATATTGACTTTGCAGAGGAATCAATGACTTTTTCCAACCTGTCTCTGTTAGCTCAGACAGGCTCCTATGCCTTGGCCCAGGCTAATGCATCTGCGGAGAATATCATGAGTCTGCTGCAGTAACATGAGATTATAAAAGGACATATATGCTCAACGCTTCCAAGGGGGATAAACACATACCGCTTTGGAAGCGTTTTATTTTTATGATTTATATATAAAGTTTTACCAAAAATTACCGATAGGTATACATAGGATTTCTTAGGAAACGGAGATAAAACAATGCCTTCAGGAACAATAACATCATTGGGAATCGGGTCAAGCCTTGATATACAAGGTATCCTTGACAGTCTACGTGAGGCTGACGAGGTCAGCATCACGACCAAAGAAACCGAAGTTACAGAATACCAGGCGACCCAGGATGAATTCAATGTTTTGAACAGCCTTCTGCTTGACATGAAATCAAATGCCTCTTCCCTATCCTTGAGTTCCAACTTTTTGGCCCGTAACGTATCGGTATCATCTGAGATCTTAACTGTGTCCGCATCAGACGGTGCAGAAACCGGTTCATATGCAGTTGAAGTAGAAAGACTGGCAACCGAAAGCTCTTTTATTTCAGACGGACTTGCAGCAGATACCAACACCGTTTATGTACCGACCAGCCAGAAGTCCCTGACTGGTATTGCCGACACCGATATTATTCTTGCCGAAGGCGACGAGATGACCATCGCATACGGGTATGGAGATGATCGGCAAACTATCACCATCACAGGTGGGATCGGTGGATACACCTTAAGCGACCTTGAGACTGCAATTAATACGGACGCTGCTAATGACGACGGCAGCGGCGGCACATATGTCACAGCTTCTGTTTACACAGATGATGACGGGCTTTATCATATTGAAGTAGCAGCGACTTCAGGTGGTACCGGAGAAGATAACAGGGTAATGATTACAGTCGAGCCAGATGATGCTAGCTTTGATGCAGATGATGCCACTTTTTCCTATAAGGTCGGAGATACGGAAGTCTCCTTGAGCATCACAGCTGATACCAGCCTTGCTAGTTTGGCCACCAAGATCAATGACGACTCAGATAATCCTGGGGTTACCGCTACAGTTGTGAATACAGGTTACGGTGACAACCCTTACCAACTGGTTCTAAAATCCGACAACACCGGCGAAGACAACAGAATTACTATTACCAACTCGTTGGTAGACCTGGCCATGACTGAGCAGAACGGGGCAGGTTTTACTATGACCTCTGAAGATAGCCTGTCCTTTGATACCCCTATTGTTATCCGTCAGGCGGACAACAATACTGATATCGTCTTCCAAGAAGAAGATGCCAACGGAAACGTCACATCACTCACAGCTGTCATGGCAGATTTTGGTGTATACGATGATGGGGAAGAATTAGCAGTCGCTGTCGAAACAGCCCTTGAAGAAGCCTCGGCTGCAAGTGGAAACGGTGCAGATTACCAGGTATCCTGGAACAGCGGAACCAATAAGCTTGAAATTTCCGAAGCAGGCGCTCTTTCCAGCGTTACCTTTAACTGGAGTGATCCATTCTCAACTGCCGCAACAGCTTTAGGATTTACTGCAGACCAGACCATCACCCCGCAAAGTTCGAGCCTCAATGCGCTCGTAAGTGTAGACGGCATCTCTTACCAGCGCCAAAGCAACACCGGAGTGAGCGATTTAGTTACAGGCATGAGCATGTCGTTTACCCAAACAGGAACGACTAATATTACGGTAAGCCAAGAAACCGATTCTATTAAAGAAAACATTACGTCAATTGTGTCACTGTTCAATGATCTCATAGCAGAAATAGACGCCAACGACGATTATGATGAGGATACTGAAACCTGGGGTACACTTGCAAAATACAGTTCCGTGGATACGATGATGAGTGCACTGCTTTCCGTGTTCCAAACTGAAGTGGATACTGGCGGTAGTATCACTACAATTTTTGATCTGGGATTTGAAATTAATCAGGACGGCACTGTAAGTATTGACGAAACCACTCTGGATACAGCGCTATCCAGCAATTTTGACGATCTTCAAGCATTTTTCATCGGAGATGACACCTCAGAGGGCATGGGAGATTTGCTCAACGATCACTTAAGAGACCTGACCATGTTTGGCGGATACATCGAAAGTGAAACAGGTGCCATTGATGAAAAAATCGCCAATTTAGAAGAGACCATTGAAGAAGAAACCGAAAGATTAGAAAAAAAATATGAAACCCTAACCGCACAATTTGTGGAAATGGATTCCTACATGCGTGAAATGGAATCCATGCAGTCCTATGT